>JBCCLG010000184.1:0-8427 GCA_039027015.1 Acidobacteriota bacterium
GGCGCGCGCCGGCGTGGTGGGGGAGTCGCTGTGGAGAGTCATCGCGTGGCCTACGGGGTCGGCGGGAGGTCTATTCGCCCGCGGCTTCTGCTGGGCCATAGGCCTCGAGAAAGCCGTGGTGGGAGCCGAAGTAGAGCGAGCCGTCGTCCGCCACGGCCACCGAGCTCCACACCTTGTCGGCAGCGGGAATTGCGTAGAGCAGCTCGCCGGCGAGGGAGTAGGCGAGAACGCCCTCCGTGCTGGTGCCCACGATCAGCATCTCGGACTCCGGCAGCACCGCCGGCGAGGCGAGAATGCGTCCGCCCCGCGGCCGGTGCCACAGGACCTCGCCGCTCGCGGCGTCCACCGCGCGCAGGCCGTCGTCGGCGCCGAAGTAGAGCCGGCCGTTCCAGAAGGCCGCGGTGCTGAAAACGTCTCCGCCCGTGCGCAGCCGCCACTTCTCCTCGCCCGAGGAGGCGTCCAGGGCGTAGAGGTGGTCGTCGAAGGAGCCGATGTAGACCGCGGATCCGGCCACGGTCGGCGACGCGAAGACGGGCGCACCGTCCTGGCCGTCGAAGCGCCACAGGCGTTCGCCGGTCGCGGCGTCAAGAGCGTGCAGGGCGCCGTCCATCGAGCCGATAAGGACCCGGCCGTCCGCCACCGCGGGGGAGGACAGGATGCCGCCTCCGGTCTCGGTGCGCCAGCGCAGCTCACCGCTGGCGGCGTCGAGGGCATAGACGTGGCGGTCAAAGGCGCCGAAATACACCGTGCCGTCGTCTATCGCCGCCGAGCTTTGCTGGCCCCCGGGGCCTAGGGCGTAGCGCCAAAGCTCCTCGCCGCTCGCCGCCTCCAGGGCGTAGAAGAAATCATCGTCGGATCCGAAGTAGACCGCGCCGTTCGCCACCGAGGGAGACGCGCGAACCAGGCCGCCCGTCTTCTTCTGCCAGCGCAGCTCGCCGCTGGCGCGCTCCACCGCAAAGAGTCGGCCATCAAACGAGCCGACCAGCACCAGGTCGCGCCACAGGGTCGGCGACGACTCGACGGTGCCGCCGGCGTCGAACCGCCACAGCCTGCGGGGAGCCTCGCGGAAGGCCGCGGATTCGAGTTTGGCGGTCCCCAGACGGGCGACGCCGCCGCGAAAAGTCGGCCAGCTGTGATCCTGCGCATTCATGGCTGTCGTTTCCTCCGGGGGGCTCGCCGGGCCGGGGGCGGGGCCCGCCTCGTCGACCCCTTCCGGCTGGGGAGAGGGGGAGCAGGCGACGAGCGTCGCGGCCAGCAGAATCGGCGTCGCGAGCGCGGCGGCTCGCCGGCGGGAGAAGAAGCTCGCGGGTTGCTGCATTCCCCTATTCTTCTACAGTCGGCGCCTGCGCGGGTGCTCCGACCCCTTGGAGGCCCCGGCTTGGAGATCCCGGAAGCGCTCGATCCGGCGAGGCAGGCGCCGGGATCCGGCGATCGCGCCTCAGGCCGCCGAGGCCCGTTTTCTGAAGGTCTTGCGCCAGGCCTCGGCGAGCAGCGGGCACTCGGCCAGAAAAGCCGCGTCTCGCGCGTTTTTCCGGTCGCGGTATTTGAGGTCGTTGAGGCGCTCGAGGGGCCAGTCGGGCAGGGGACGCTCTAAAAGCTCGAGGGCGTCTCCGACCGCGACCTCGCCGACCTCGAGCACCCGGAGGTACCAGCCGAGCCGGCCGCTCTCCTGGGCGTGGCGGGTGAGATCCCGAATCTTCCACCGCCGCGAGAGCTTCCAGCAGGGCTGGCGCGGCTGGCTGACCTGAACCCGGGCGCTTCCCACCGCGAAAACGTCGCCCAAGAAGACGCTGTCTTCCGAGAGTTCAGACACCGTCCAGTTCTCGCCGAAGGCTCCCCACGGAAAGGAGTAGGAGGGCCCGCTCTTGCCCCGGCTCCAGGCCTCGTACTGGCGTGCGCCGTAGGCCAATACGGCCTTGTCGGCGCCGCCGTGGTGCCTGCGGTCGGCCACCTCGTCGCCCTCGAGGTGGGTTTCGCGCAGCGCGATCCTTAGGTCCGTCGGCTCCTTGAAGATCGAGCTGGTCCAGGGCTTGGAACCGTCCGCCTCGTAGGTCACCGGTCGTCCGACGGCCTGCTGAAGAATTTCAGCCGCCATCGGGCTCCAGCTCCTCGGGAGGCGGCGTCGCGCGCGGGCGGAGAGTGAAGGTGCCGGTGGGTCGAGGCTCGCCCTGGGAGACGTCCGAGTGGGTGCCGCTCAAAACGCCGTCGCGGAAGGCGCCCTGGAAGGTGTAGGCGCGCAGCTGCTGCGTATCCCGCTCGTCGCTGACCTTGCCCTGGATTCTCCCCGTACCGAGAGAGCCCCGAGCGCTGCCGACATAGGTGCATTCGCGGCCGTAGCGGAAGGTGAACTCCACCGTGAAGGAGCCGTCGACCCGGCGCTCGAAGGAGGCCGCGAGGGGCTCTTCCTCCCGGTCGTGATTCCAAATGAAGGAGCCTTCGTAGAGCAGGCGGTCCGGCTCGGCGCCCGAGGCCCGAGGCGCGAGGAATAGGGCCAGAAGGCCCAGGGCCAGTATCGAGAGCAGGGCGCGCCGCATGGGGAGAATGCTAGCAGCACGGCGTCCGGCCCCGGCGGGCAGGCCCTCTTCTCAGCGCGCCGCTTCGGCGGACGCGACTCGATAGCGGTAGAAGAGCGCGCCCTCCGTGAAGGACTCCACCTCGTGGGGCAGGAGCCAGCCGTCGACCGGCTGATAGGCCTTGAAGTGAGTGACGATCGCTCCGGCTTCGTCCAGCGGATCCTCGGGCTGCCATTCGAGGCGGCTGGGCAAGGCCGTGCGGCTATCGAGCGCCAGGCGCGCGAAGTTCTCGTCGCCTCGGGAGACGCGCAGCCAAATCAGGTCGCTCGTCGTTTCCGCGATGTCGACCTTAAAATCGTCGCAGAAGGAAAGGAACGCCAGGCGCCGCATGCAGAGATAGTCCGTCAGCTCGCGGCGCTGGTCGTCGGCCAGCTCGATCTCGCCGCGCGGGCTCTTGAGAAAGGCGCGCTGGGGGTCGATGCCTCGCTGCACGTGGCCGCCCTCGAGGTGGCGCTCCTGCCAAAGGGTCGAGGGGAAGTCGATGCGGGTGATGTCGCGGATCTCGCGCTGCCCGTCGCCGCCGTAATACTCGTAGTCCGCGACGATCTCGATGCGGGCCAGCGGCCTAGGATCCTGCGATAGAGAAGCCAGGCCGCTGGCGATCCAGGGCTGCGCGGAACGGGCGATCGAGGCCGAAGAGACGGCCGGACCCGACCCGGGAGAAGAGGGCCGGGGACTCGGCGAGGAGGGGGATTCGAGGCCGGAGCTCGGCCCCGGGTCGGCCGCCGGTTCTTCGGCCGAGCGGGAGGGAAATTCGGCGACCGCCGAGGCGGCCGAGAGGAGGATCAGGACGATCCAGGGCAGAGATTGGGCGGCAGAGGGTGGACGCATAGTGTGGGGCTCCATCGCGGCGGGGAGGCTCGAGGCCTCGTCCAGGGGGAGGAGGCGGCTTGAGGCTCCGCAAGAGAACCGAGGGACAGTCGCTGGGCAAGGAAAGTGAGAGCGGGCCGAAGGAGAAGCGTTCCCGGCAGGAACGATTGGATTCCGAACGGTCGGTCGAATTATGTCACGAAAAATTCTTGCGTCAACGGCGAACCGGAGAAAAGCTGCGTGGATCCTTCAAAGCTCTTGTTATCCGCGCCTTTTGGGGAGGTCGGCGTCTTTCGCCGGCTTTCGAAATTCGATTTGTAATAATTATCGAACGGTCGGTTAAAAGCCTTGGTAAGGCTAGGATGATCGATCTTCCGAAGATCCTCCACGCGCCAAAACGCCGGCTTCGGGACGAGCCCAAAGCCGGCGTTAGGTACGGGGACGATCGATTCCGCGGCAGGCGGACCGATCCGGGCTAGGAGATCACGGAGAGGCGCTCGACCACTCGCCGGTCGTGCCGTCCTCGAAACGACTCTCGAAGATCTGGCCCGAGACGCAGGTCGTCGGGCTCTCGAAGCGGTCGATGGAACCGCTGCGCAGAATGTAGAGCTCGCCGTCCTCGTCTTCGCCGAAGCCGATCACGCTGCCCGAGAGCTGGTCCCACTCCACGCTGCTCCAATTGCCCGGCGTGTCCTCGGTGGCGAACCACACGCGGGACGAGCAGAAGTCCGAGTAGACGTAGACGCCGCGCAGGCCCTCGATGCAGCCGCGGTAGCGGTAGCCGCCGGTGACCGAGCAATTCCCGCCCGGGCGGCGATAGGTGAGGATCGGCTCCTCGAAGGTGCCGCTGCAGCCGCCCTGGCCAGCGATGTCGCCCTCGCGGCAGTCCCAGCCGAAGTTGAGCCCGCCCGGGGTGCCGGCGGCCTGGAAGGAGATCTCCTCCACGGCGCTTTGGCCGACGTCGCCGATGAACATATCGCCGGTCTGGCGATCGAAGCTCCAGCGGTAGGGGTTGCGCAGCCCCGAGGACCAGATCTCGTCCATGCCGGCGACGCCGAGAAACGGATTGTCGGCCGGAATGGTGTAGCCCTGGGCGCAGGTCGCCGTGTCGCAGGGCGCGATGCGCACCATGGCGCCCAGCAGGTTGGCGTTGTTCTGGGAATTGGCGCTGCCGCCGCCGCCGCCGTCGCCCAGACCGATGTAGAGGTGGCCGTCAGGGCCGAAGTGGATATCGCCGCCGTTGTGGTTGCCGAACGGCTGAGGCAGGGTGAAGATCTCGACGCGCGAGCTCTCGTCCGCGTCGTCCGGGTCGCCGCTCGACACCGTGAAGCGGTCGATCACCGTGGTCAGGGGGCCGCCATCACGGGTGTAGGACACGTAGAAGTAGCCGTTGGTGTCGTAGTCGGGATGGAAGGCCAAACCGAGCAGACCGCCCTCAAAAAAAGTGTCGACGTCGGCGGTGATGTCGAGGAAAGGCGAGGCGGCGAGGCCGGTGTCGGGATGGTAGATCTCGATGGTTCCGTCACGCTCGACGATGAACAGGCGCCCGCTGCCGTCGTCGGCGTTGCGGACGGCAACCGGGAAGTTGACGCTCACTCCGAGGGAGGTCAGCTGCAGGTCGCTGGGAATTTGAGCGCTGGCCGGCAGGGCCAGAGCCGTCAGAGCGGCGGCGGTGGCTAGGCTTCGAGTGAGGCTTGACACTTTGACTCTTCTCCAAAAAAAGGCGGGCAGTGGACGAGGCTCCAAAGCTGGGGATCGTTCCAAGGCTGGGAATTCAAGCGGGACCGCCCTCGAGCGCGAGGCGGACGGCGGCGGGAGGCGGTCGGCCTTCGGCCGCGCTGCGAGTGGGTTCCTGTTCGCCCTGTAAGGCGACGACGGAGGCGGGACTCCGCAATGCGGCGAGCGGCCCTCGGCGGTAACTTATCGAGATCTTGCTATTTTAGCGAATCAGGCCGAAAGAGAAGAGTGCGGGTCGGCGGCGCCCCTGGGCGTTAAGCTGGGGTCCACTCGAGAGGAGAGTTCGAGCGGTGGCCAAGAAGAAGAAATCGGAGCGAAAAAAGAGCGGCCCGGCGGCGTCGCGAGCCTCCAACCCGAAAGCCTCGAGCCCCGTGGGCCGGGAGGCCGCGGGCCCGGACGGTAAGGGCCGGGACTTCGAGGGCCGCAGGGGCGCTGACCCCGGCGGGGCGTCGTCGGCAACAGCTCCGCGGGCCGACGCCGCGTGGCGCCGCCGCCTCGGCCGCCCGGTGGACGCGGCGTCCCTGGCGTTTTTCAGGGTCGCCTTCGGCCTGATCATGGCCTACCACTGCCTCGATTACCTGAGTCATAGCCGCATCGCCCGCTGGTACGTGGACCCGCCGATCCTCTTCCACTACCCGGGCTTTTCCTGGATCTCGCCGCTCTCCCAAGAGCAGATGGAGTTTTTCTTCATCGCCTTGGCGGCCTTGGCCTCAGCCATGGCTGCCGGCTTCTTCTACCGGGCGGCCTCGGCGATTTTCTTTCTTGGCTACACCTACATTTTCCTGCTCGACGCGGCGCGCTACAACAACCACGAGTATCTGATCTGCCTGCTCGCCTTCCTCATGATCTTCCTGCCCTCGGGGGCCGCGCGGGGCCTGCGCGCCTCCTTCGCCGCCGGCCGGACGGTGCCGGCCTGGGGCGTTGATCTGATGCGCTTTCAGGTGGGCGTGCCCTACTTTTTCGGCGGTCTCGCCAAGCTCAACTACGACTGGCTGGTGCGCGGCGAGCCGATCGGCCTGTGGCTGCGCGAGGGGCCAGCCGAGAGCGCCCTCGACCTGCCGTTTTTCCGCGGCCAGCAGGCGGGCCACTTCTTCGCCTGGGGCGGCACGGTTTTCGATCTCCTGATCGTGCCGGCCCTCCTGTGGCCGCGCACCCGGCCCTGGGCCTACGGCGCGGCGGTGGCCTTCCACCTGGCCAACAGCCAGCTTTTCGTGATCGGCATTTTCCCCTGGATGATGATCGCCCTCACCACGGTCTATTTCGGGCCCTCCTGGCCGCGCCGCCTGGCCGTCCGATTCGGCTCGGGAAAACCGAGCGCCGGCGCCAAGGCCTCCTCGCCGGCCTCCTCGCCGGCCTTCTCGCCGGTGTCCGCGCCGCTCGCCGCCGCTTTGGCGCTGTGGATCGCCTCCCAGGCGCTTCTGCCCTTCCGCCATCTCGCCATCTCCGGGCACGTCGACTGGACGGAGGAGGGGCACCGCTACGCCTGGCGCATGAAGCTGCGCCATAAGGAGGGGCAGATCCGCTTCCGGGTGCGCGACGGGGCCAGCGGGCGAGTGACGGTCTACGAGAATTTTGCCGGCGTGCTCTCGACCGTGCAGCAGCGCATGATGCTGCACGACCCGGAGATGGTGCGGCAGTTCACCCACCGGCTGCGCGAACGGCTCGAGGAGCAGGGCATGACCCGGCCGGAGATCCGCGTTGAGTCGTCCATCGCGCTCAACGGTCGGCGCCCCGCGCCCATGCTCGATCCGCGGGTCGACCTGGCGAGCGCCCCGGCAGCGCCCTGGGGTTCGGCGCCGTGGATTCTGCCGATCGACCTCGAAAGCTCCCTGCCCTGAGATGAGAGGTGGGGTCTTCAGGACGGGTCCTCGCCGTCGCGTTTTGGCCCGGGTCCTTCTCGCGGCGTCGCTGGCGGCGGCGCCCCTCTGGGCGGACGACTGGCCCCAATGGCGCGGTCCAACCCGCGACGGCCACGCGCCGCACTTCGAGGCTCCCGCCGCCTGGCCGGATTCCCTGCGCCGGGAGTGGAGGGTCGAGGTGGGGGAGGGCTACGCTTCGCCGGTGGTTTCGGGCGACCGCATCTTCCTGATGACGCGCCGGGGCGAGGACGAGGTGGCCATGGCCCTCAGCGCGCGAGACGGAGCCGTCCTGTGGACCTCGCGCTTCGCCACTCCGTTTACCGCCCACCCCTCGGCCGTGCGCTTTGGCGAGGGCCCCAAGGCCACGCCGGCGGCGGCGGCGTCCTCGAGCGGGTCAGGACCGGCCGCGGCGACGGCCTGCTTTTTGGGCATCAACGGCCGTTTTTCCTGCCACGACGCCGGCGACGGCGAGGTTCTGTGGACGCGCGATTTCTCAGGCCGCATCAGCCAGGAGAAGTTCTTCTGCGGCTCGGCGGTGTCGCCGCTGATCGACGGCGACACGGTGTACTTCCACCTGGGCGACGATCTCTCGGGCACGCTCTTCGCCGCCGACCTGCGCAGCGGCGAGAACCGCTGGACCTGGGAGGGTCAGGGCCCGGGCTACGCCTCGCCATTTCTGCTCGAAGCGGGCGGCGCCCGCACCCTGGTGGTTTTCGCCACCACGGATTTGGTGGGCCTCAACCCCCAAACCGGAAAACTGCTGTGGAGCCGCCCGTTCGCCGACCGCTGGCGGGAGAACATCGTAGATCCCCTGGTGGTGGGAGAGCGTCTGCTGATTTCCGACTACGAGAACGGCACCGTGGCCCTGTGGCCGCGGCGCAGCGCGGACGGCTGGCGGGTCGAGGAGCTGTGGCACAACCCGCAGCTGACCCAGCGCATGGCCTCGCCGGTGGCGGCCCGGGGCGGCGAGATCGTCTACGGCTTCAGCGACCGGCGCAGGGGGCAGCTCTACACCCTCGATCCGGCGAGCGGCGAGGTGCTGTGGAGCAGCCGCGGCCGCGGCGGCGACCACGCCAGCCTGACCGTGATCGACGGCGGCTGGCTGATGGTCGCCTCCACCACCGGCGAGCTGTCGGTGATGGAGGAGCGGGAGGGCGGCGCGCTCGCCCTGGTCAAGAGATACGACCTCGCCGAGAGCCCGGTGTGGGCCCAGCTCGCCTGGCTGCCCGGCGCCATCCTGGTAAAAGACGAGCGCCACCTCGCCCGGCTGAGCTTTCCCAGGGTCGACCCGAAGGCCGCCGAGCGCGAGGCTCCCTGACCGAGCGGCGTCGGCTTTCGCGGGCCGGTCAGGAATCGATCCAGTCGGCGACCCGGCGCCCGAACACCCCCGCGGTCAGAAGATCGTAGGCCGCCGCGATATCCGGCGAGAAGACGCGATCGGCGTCCCA
>JBCCLG010000185.1:0-8421 GCA_039027015.1 Acidobacteriota bacterium
GTGCTGATGGCCTGCGGCCTCAAGGATCGCGATGGCGCCGCCTACGCCCTCGAGGACTGGTGCGATCCCGGGGCGAGCTTCATCACGCCCAAGACCCTCGAGGGCAGGCACCTGCTGGCGCTCGAGCGTCCCGGCCTCTGGAACGGCGGCATGGCGGGCTGGAACACGCTCTTCGTGGAGATCGACGGCGCGGCCTTCACCCCCGTTAAGACCATCAACGACCTGCTGGCCGAGGAGCACCGGTGAGCCGCGCTCCCGGCCCCCGCACGAGCGGTTTCCAGCGGACCTCAGGAGGCCCCCCATGATTCGCATTTTCCTGGCGGACGATCACCCCATGGTGCGCGAGGCCATCAAGTCCTTTCTGGCCCGCCTGCCCGATATCCATTGCGTCGGCGAGGCCTCGAGCGGACACGAGACCGTCGCCAAAGTGCAGAGTCTCGACGTCGACATCGTGCTGCTCGACGTCACCATGCCGGGTCGAGGCGGACTCGAAACCCTGGAGGTTCTCAAGGGCCTCAGCCGGGCGCCCAGGGTCCTCATGCTCACCGGCCGCTCCGAGAAGCAGTACGCGGTGCGCTGCATGAAGTCAGGCGCCGACGGCTACCTCACCAAGGGCCAGACGGTGCAGCACCTGCGCGACGCCATTCAGCAGATCGCCGACGGCCATAAATTCATCACGCCCAGGCTCGCGGAGCAGATCGCTTTCACCTTCGACAGCTCCGAGAATCGCGACCTGCACGAGCAGCTCAACAACCGAGAGTTCGAGATCATGTGCAAAATCGCCGAGGGCCTCTCGGTCTCGGAGATCGCCGACGAGCTTTTCCTGAGCGCCAAGACGATCAGCACCTACCGCAGCCGCATCATGCGCAAGCTCCAGTTGAGAAACAGCAGCGAGCTCATGCATTACGTGATCAAGGAAGGCTTTATCGACTGACTTTGTCGCCCGCGCTGTCCCCGGGTCCCGCGGACGGCCGGCACCGGGTGCCGGGGCAGCCGCCGACGCGGATCACATGGTGATGGGATTGGAGGCGTCCGGGCCGGACGCGGTCTCCGCGCGGTGCAGGCGCATCAGGTTCGACATTTCGTCGCAGGCGCTTTCTATTTGGCGAATCCCGGACAGCTTCTCCGCCTCGGGTTCCTGAGGGCTCTTCACCTTCTCGCAGCCCAGACGGATGATCATCAGCAGGTTGGCGATCTCGTGCAGGAGCGGCATCGAAGAGTGAGCGGGGATGAGAGCACTATGAGTATCTTGATTCATCATTCCGGCATTCTGTACCCGCGGCCCGAGCGCCGGCTGTAGGACAAGGCCGATTCGTTCTTTCGGAGAGCTTTGACGGCACCGGAGACCATTCCGACAGTTCGCGCACCAACCCGCTGATATCTCCGCATCTCGCCCTCTGTCAGAGCTCCTTCAACGCAGCAGGAGCCACCGAAAATCTGCGGCGCTCGAAACCGGCCCAAGGCTTCGAGCGCTCGCGCTCAACCTCGAACGGAAGGTCGCCGCCTCCCCCCAGCGGCAAGCCCCAGGCCCTCATTTCGAGCGACTTAAGGCTCTTTCCGTTACAGTAGGAGTTACACCTCGGTCAGAAAGTCTCTCCCGTCCAGAGGGACGCTACAACATCAAGTGCGTTAGAGGAGGCCGATACATGTCTTCAATTCTCATCGTCGATGATCACGCCATCGTGCGGGCCATGCTCGCGGACTACCTCACCCAAGCCCCCGGAATCGAAGTCATCGCCCAGGCGGACAGCGCAGCCGAATGCCTGGGGCTCTGCCGAGCCCACGACATCGAGCTCGTGGTGCTCGACATGCTGATTCCCGGCGACGACTGCCCCACCACCATCCGCCAACTCAAGGACCTCGCCAACCCGCCCAAGGTCCTCATCCTGACCGGCGCCCGCGACGACGAGTGCAGCCTGCAGTGCATGCAGGCGGGAGCCGACGGCTACCTGTGCAAGACGAGCCATATGGATGTTCTCATCAAGGCGATTCATCACGTGACCTCTGGCGGCAAGTACATCAGCCCGGATATAGCGGCCAAGCTGGTGTGGTCGATGGACGAGAGGGGCCCGGTCAACCACGACCGCCTGTCCAAACGCGAGTTTCAGGTGTTCACCATGCTGGGTCAGGGCCTGACCCTCACCGAGATCTCCAAGCGGCTGGAGCTGAGCATCAAAACCGTCAGCACCTACCGCTCGCGAATTCTGGAAAAGATGCACTTCAAGAATAACGCCGACCTGATGCGTTATTCCATGCGCACGGGCCTCTGATCTCCCGCCCCGAGCGGCTCTCTTGAAGGCGGGCCGACGCCCGCGGGCTGCCGAGCCTCATTCCTTCAAAGCGTCGATTTTCAGCGATCCGATCGCGGCCGCGCGCCGCTCGGAGGAGCCATGCCGCGGAAAGTCGACGCCATGCGAAAAACCCTTCGATAAATCGCCGGGCGGGCGGCGGCTCAAGTAAACCTTCACAATAATTCTATCTCTTCTCCCTCGGCGTCCTCGTTCTGAAAGTTCAAGCCTTCAAAACCCATCGATTCCCATTCAATTTCGACCGATTCATCTCCTAGCCGAAAAGAAAGGTCGCTCCATGTCCAGATCGCCCACCATCCTCTTGGTCGAGGACAACCTCAGCCTGCGTCGCCTTCTGGTCGAGGCGCTCAGGCGCCAGGGCCATCCGATTCTCGAGTCGGACGACTGCCCGCACTGCCTCGAGCTCATGAAAGAAGCGAAGGCGGACCTCGCCATCATCGACTCGGGCCTGCCGAGCGGCAACGGGCAGGATCTGGCGGACACGCTCTTGGCCGACCACGAGGACCTGCGGACTCTGATCATCTCCGGATATCCCCAGGACTTTCTCGTCGCGGAAGGCGTGCTCCGCGAGTCGACGCCGTTTCTGCAAAAGCCGTTTCGGGCCTCGAGGCTGCGCGAAGAGATCCGCCAGCTCATGTCCCCGGAGTCGGACTTCGTGGCGGTCGCGTCATGACCCAGGCGCACCCCAAAGTCCCGGCCGATGCCTCGGCGGGCGCTCGCCAGAGCTTCCGAGTTCCGCCCCCGACTCCCGAACCAGAGGAGGCCCAGCCGGCGCCGGCGATCGTTTTCACCGATCTTGACGAGACGCTCCTCGACTCCCGGGGGCGCGTGTGCGAAGCGTCGCGCCGAGCCCTCGGCGAGCTGGCCGAGCTGGGAGTTCCCGTAGTTCCCGTCACCAGCCAATCCGCGGCCGAAGTCCGCAAGCTGCGCGAGGACCTGAGGCTCGAGGGCCCCTACGTGGTCGAGAACGGCTCGAGCCTCCACGACTGGCCCATCGCCGGCACCTCCATCGTGTGGGGGCCGAGCTACGGCGAGGTGCGAGAGGCGTTCGAAGACCTCAAGAAGCGCTATCCGATCGTCGGCTTTGGCGATCATTCGGCGGCGTCGCTCGCCAAGCTCTGCCAGATGGACGTTCACGCCGCCGAGCGCGCCCGCGACCGCAGCTCGAGCGAGCCGTTTATTCTGGTCAGCGCCTGCGACCTCGAGCAGCTGCACCGCGACGCCGAGGACCGAGGCTTTCAAATCGCCTCGGGCGGTCGCTTCTTCTGCCTGCAGGGTGGCCAGGTCTCCCAGGGTCGGGCGATCCGCAAGGTGCTCGAGGCCTGCGGTCGCGAGAGCGACGGCGGCCCGGTTTCGATCGGCATCGGCAACGCGCCCAACGACCTCTCCATGCTGCGCGCCGTCTCGATACCCGTACTGATGCCGGGTCACTGCCTCTCCCTGGCCATGCGCTCGACCCTGCCTCGCGCCCGGGTGGCCGGAGAAAGAACCTGGGGCGACATTGTGCGCCATACCCTGGCGGGCGTGCTTCACGCGCCGCCGAGACCCGTTGACCCGCAGGAGGGAGGCGCCCGTGTCTGACTTCTATCAGCACGGCAGCGGTATCGGAACGCTGCCGAGACTCTGCCCCGACTGGACGCGCGCCGTCGAGCAGCCCCTGCGCCAGGCGGCGCCCAGACTGCCCAAGGTGGCGCTCGTTCTGCCGGCGCTTTTCTCGGAGTTCAGGACCCCGGCCATGCCGCGCATTCTGCGAGCCCTCGAAGACGCCGACTACATCCACCGGGTGATTCTGTCGCTCGATCGCGCGGAGCCCGCCGAGTATCGCCACGCCCGGGACCGCCTGGCGAGCCTTCCCATGAAGACCTCCATCCTGTGGCACGACGGTCCGGGCCTGGCCGCCGCGCGCGAGCATCTCGCGGCGGGCGGATTGAGGATGCCCGGCCCGGGCAAGGGCCGCGGGGTGTGGTTCTCCCTCGGCCTGGCGCTCGGCGACCCCGAGGTCGACGTGGTGGCCGTCCACGACTGCGACATCGTCAACTACAGCCGCGAGATGCTCGCCAGGCTGCTGATGCCCCTGCTCCGGCCTTCCTTCGGCTATCGCTTCAGCAAGGGCTATTACTCGCGCTTTGACGACCGGCTGCTCTACGGCCGCGTCACCCGCCTGTTCTTCATGCCGATGATCTCGGCCCTGGTCGAGGTGCTCGGCCCCTCGGGCCTGCTCACCTTCCTCGGAGCCTTCCGCTATCCGCTCTCGGGCGAATTCGCCGCCGATCGGAGCCTGGTGCGCCGACTCAGGGTCGCTCCCCATTGGGGCCTCGAGACCTCGATGCTCGCCGACCTGCATCAGCTCCTCCAGCACGACGAGATCTGCCAGGTGGAGCTGGCGGAGAACTATCGGCATAAGCACCAGCCAAACGGCGGCTCGGACGGCTCGAGCGGTCTCTCGCGGATGTGTCGCGAAATCGCGGTCTCCCTCTTCGCCGCCCTCGAGCGCGACGGCATGCGGCTGGGCGGCGCGTTCCTCAACAGCCTGTGCGCCAGCTATCGGAAACACGCCCGCTCCAGGCTCAGGCCCTATCGGGCGACCGCGATGATCAACGGCATGAGCTACGACCAAAGCCGCGAGGAGCGAACGATCGACTCCTTCGCCCACTCCCTCGAGCGGGCCTGGGAGCTGCCCCGGGAGTCAGGGCGCGCCGCTCTGCCGAGCTGGGGCGCCCTCGAGGCCCGCTTCCCCGACTTCGGGGAGCGGCTGGGCGACTGGGTCTTCCATCAGGATGCCTCGCGGCCCCTGGCGCTCGCCGCTGGCGAGAACTCCGCGATGTCCACCGGGCTGCTCTTCTGAGTGCTTGAGGAGGAACCGGCCCGTGTCAGAAAGAAGCTCCTGCCCGAGAGGCCCTTCCCGACAGGCGCAGGGCCACCCTCTCCGATTCACCGCGGCGCCGCCGCTTCGTAGGCTGAGGCATCACTTTTCAACGAGAAGGAGCCTCGATGACTTTCTTTTCCCCCCCTGTCCAAGCCCCACTCCCCTCGACGCTGCCGACCCGGAAAGGAGCCTGAGATGGAACGCGCCGCGCCCTACTCCGCCGCGCCCCAGCGCTCGGGCTTCTCTCCCGAGCCTCTGCAGGCGACCGTCTCCCTCGGCGGAACGCCCCGAGCCTCGGTCATCGAGGATACCGGGTGCATCCTGGCCATCGTCGGCGGCGACATGGCCTTTCTCGAGGAATTGATCGAGATTTTCCAGGGCGATATCGAGACCCAGATCGACGCCCTGTGCGCGGCGATCGAGAGCCGCAGCGCCACCGCTGCGGCCAAAGCGGCCCACAGCCTGCGCGGCTCGGTCGCCAACTTCAGCTGCAGCCAGGGGGCCGGCAAGGCCTTCATGATCGAGGAGGCGCTCATGGCCGAACAGTGGCCGGTGGTGCGCACCCTCTTCGTAGACCTCTGCCAGCTGCTCGACGCCCTCCTCGGGGAGCTTCGTGAACTTGTCGCCGCAGGCCACTGAGCCCCTGATCCCAGCAGCCTCAGAGCCGCCGGCGTCGATCCTGGTGGTCGACGACCAGCGGGTCAACAGGCTGCTTCTCGGGCGGATTCTCTCCACCCAAGGCTACGAGGTGACCTTCGCCGCCAACGGGGAAGAGGTCCTGCAGATGGACTTCGATCCGCCCCCCGACCTCATTCTCCTCGACGTCGTGATGGACGACCTCTCGGGCTTCGACGTCTGCCGCGAACTGCGCGGACGGCCCGAAACCCAGGACACCCAGATCGTCTTTCTCACCGCGCTGGGATCGGAGGACGACAAGGTCAAGGGACTCGATCTCGGGGCCTCGGACTACATCACCAAGCCCTTCTCGTCGCCCGAGGTGCGAGCCAGGGTGCGCACGCAGCTGCGCATCCAGCAGCTGACCCGCAGCCTGCGGGAGAAGAATCGCGAGCTCGAGAAGAAGCACCTGCGCATCGAGCAGGATCTGCAGGCCGCGGCGGTGGTTCAGCAGACGCTGATTCCGGATCGCGACCGCAGGCTCGAGGGGTTCGAGGTCGACTGGCATTTCCTGCCCTGCGACTCGCTGGGCGGCGACATCTTCAACTTCGTCGAGCTCGACGAGCGCTTCGTCATTTTCTATCTGCTCGACGTCAGCGGCCACGGGGTGCCGTCCGCCATGGTCACCGTCTCCGTGGCCAAGAGCCTGGCGCCGGTGGGCGGCCTGCTCTCGAAGACCGCCGCGAACGGTGAGCGCCTGGCCCTGCAGCCGGCGCTGGTGCTCGCCGAGCTGGATCGGGAATACCCCACCGACCGCTTCGGCAAATTCTTCACCATCACCTACGTGGTGCTCGACCGCCACACCGGAGAGATGCGCTACTCCTCCGCCGCCCATCCGCCGCCCGTCCTGGCGCCCTGCGGCAAGGCCGGGCAGCTGCTCGAAGAGGGCGGGCCGATCATCGGTCTGGGCGAGTATCTCGGCTATGAGGAGGGAAGGCGGATTCTCGAGCCCGGGGACCGCTTCTACCTCTACAGCGACGGCATCGTGGAGCACGAGGGGCCCAAGGGCCTTTTCGGACAGCACCGGCTGGTCGACTCGCTGGTAGGCGGCGGCGACCGTTCGCTCCAGGAAGTGACCCGGCTTCTGCTGCGGAGCATTCAAAACCACGGGCGCGGCGCGTCCCCCGCCGATGACGTTTCCCTGATGGCGGTCGAATACACCGGTCGCCCTGGACTCGAGGAGCCTGCCTCATGACCACCTATTCCGAGCCCGACGCCGCGGCGGCTGAGCCCCTGAAGCTCGATTTCGGCCTGACCGCTCACCACGAGCCCGTTGAGATCGAGCTGCGCTTCGCCAGCTGCCTGCACATGACCGCGCTCGTCGGTCCGCTGGTCAACCGCCTCTCGAGTCTCGCCGGGTGCGACCAGGCGAGCGCCTACGAAGTGGAGCTGTGCACCATCGAGGCGGTCACCAACAGCATCGAGCACGGCTGCGAGCTTTCGGACGGCTACCAAATCCGAATCGGCTTTCGCATGGAGCCGCGCCGCCTCGAGATTCGGGTGTGCGACACCGCGCCGCCGATCGGCCTCGAGGGTTCGCCGGAGGAGGGCGAGGCCGCGCCCGAGGACGTTCCGGATCTCGACGGCTTTCGCGGCCGCGGCCTCTTCATCATGACCCAGCTCATGGAGTCGGTGCGCTTCGAGTCGAGCGAGGTCGGAAAGTGGCACAACACCGTGATCATGGAACGCTCGCTCACGGCCGCCTCGGAAGAGTCGTCGGCCTGACCCTCGCGGGCGCCGTCCGGCGCTCGCCCGAGGGCCGTGGCCCTTAACGGCCGAGCGGGAAGCTCGAAACTGAGCCGAGCCGCGGTGCGAACGCTTTGCCATGCGCCTCACCCAAAGCCTGGCGAACCTTTTCGACAGGCTCTTCACCGAGAAGAAGTCCGCGGCCCTCGAGCACGGCATCGTGTGGCTCGCGGTCTCCGGCTTTGCCGTTCACATCGGCCTGATCTTTCTATCCCGCCGGCTCGAGCCCGCGGACGGGCCCCTCTCGCTTCTCGGCACCAACTACCTGGCGGCGCTCTACACCCCGTTCAGCTTCATTCTCTTCTACGAAGTCCTGCTGCTGATCGCCTCGATTCCCAGGTCGACGACCGGCTCCCTGGGCCGCCAGTACGAGATCATCTCGCTGATCGTGCTGCGAAACGTCTTCAAAGACATCGCCGAATTCGACAGCTTCCAAATCATCGAGGAAGAGATCACAAAGTTCATCGACGTCCTGATCGACATGGGCGGCGGACTTCTGATGTTTCTTTTTGTCGCGATCTTCTACCACATCCGCGACTGGCAGACCCGGACACTCCAACCGACCGACCGCTCGGCCATGACGCCCCAGCTCGAGGCCTTCATCCAGCGCAAGAAGGCCGTCGCGCTCCTCCTCGCGAGCCTTCTTTTCACCCTCGCGGCCTACAACCTGGGCCGCTGGATTCTCGACGTCTACCAGGCCACGGTCACCAACTCGACCACGCGCATCGATATCGGGACGATCTTCTACCTGGATCTGTTCACGGTGATGATCTTCACCGACGTTCTCATCCTTCTCTTCTCGATGCTGCAGGCCGACGACTATAA
>JBCCLG010000186.1:0-8410 GCA_039027015.1 Acidobacteriota bacterium
GGAGTACCGCTTCGATGTGCAGTAGGGTCAGCTGATCCCGGGGCCGGCCGAGCTCCGCGAAAAGACGCTTGCCGTCGTCGAGCGCCGTCCGGGCCAGCTCCGCCTCGCCGAGGCGCATCCAGGCGTTGGCCGCCGCTTCGAGGTGGCGCGCCCGGAAGATCGGCTCGAGCCCGGAGGCGGCGTCCAAGAGCTGCCCGAGCAAACCCTCGACGGCGTCCCGGCCGTCGCCGCGCTCCACCGAGATCAGCAGCAGCTGCTCGAGGCACCGGAAGCGGTCGCGATCGGCCAGGCCCGGGGAGCTGAGCAGCTCCTCCAGGGCAGCCACGGCGCCCTCGACGTCGCCCCCGTGACGCTGGACCGTCGCCAGGGCGACCGCCGCGGGGACGAAGTCGGGATCCTCGCGCAGGAGCACCTCGAAGAACGGCCTGGCGTCTTCGGGCCCCTCGACCTTGAGGCGCTCGAGCCCGCTGGCGTAGAGGCGGTCGAGGAAGGGCTCCCGCGGGAAGTCTTGCGCCGGGCTGCCGGAGCGCCGCGTGGAGCCGCTCCCGGGCCGCAGGACGCCGGCGAGACGTCGGCTGAGCTCGCGGGCGAGCAGCGAGGGCTCGAGCCCGCGCAGGCTGCGACGCACCGGCGCCTCTCCCGGCCGATGGACCGTCCAGCTGAGAAGGTAGCCTCGGCCGTCGGACTCCAGACTCGCCGCGATGCCGACATCCGCGCCGAGGTCCTCGAGCCTCGCAGGCCACGCGCCCCCTTCCGGCTGCCACTCCTCGGGCGGCACGATCTCGATCAGATCCTCGAGGGAGCGACCCACCAAACCCATGAGGCCCTGCTCGATCCAGTCGAGCGCCGGGTCGTCGGTCGCGTTGAGAACGGGCGCCAGCATCAGGCGACGAGCCTCCGGAAGCTCCATCGGCGCGCGGGCGGCCCGGTGGGTCCAAAGCGCGGTCGACGCGAGGACCCCCAGGGACAGCGCCGCCAAAGCCGCGGCCCACAAGCGCCTGCGCCGCCTCTCGGGCTCCTCGATGAGGCGGCGAAGAGCGTCCGAAGCTTCCCGGGCGCTGGGACGATCCGCGGCATCGAGGCGGGTCAGCCGATCGACCAGAGACCCGAGCGCCGGCGGCAGCTCTCCCGCCTCGGCCCGCTCACCGCTCCGGGCGCGCCGCAGCAGCGGGTAGACGCCGAGGTCGCGAGGGTGAGCGGGTCTACCGGTGAAAAGCTCCTGCAGCAGCAGCCCGAAGGAGTAGAGGTCGCTCGCCGGCGTCAGCTCCTCGCCGCGCGCCTGCTCGGGGCTCATGTAGGCCAGAGTGCCGGCTATTTCTTGCTCGGCGGCTTCTCCCTCGGCCTTCCGGCCCTCCGCGACTCCAGCGCTCTCGTCCCCGGAGCCTAGGGAAGGATCGATCACCCGGGAGAGTCCGAAGTCGAGCACCTTGGCTCTCCCTTCGGAGGTGACCATGACGTTCCCCGGCTTGAGATCGCGATGCACAATATTCTGGTCGTGGGCGGCCACCAAAGCCTCGGCGATATCCCGAGCCAAGGTCAGCTTCTCCGCGTCATCGAGGCGACCGGTCGCCGAGAGCGGGGCGCCTTCGATGAGCTCGAGGACCAGGAAATCTCGCCCGGCGTGGCGCAGGAGCGCGTACACCCGGCAGATGTTGGGGTGATCGAGCTTCGAGAGCAGGCGCGCCTCGCGTCGGAACCGCGCGTGGGACGCCTCCTCCCCCCAAAGATCCTCGCGGATGGTCTTGACCGCCACCGGCCGCTCGAGCCAGGTATCGAAGCCGCGATAGACGGCGCCCATGCCCCCATGGCCGAGAATCGACTCGACCCGCACCTGTCCGCCGAGCTCCTCGTGGAGAAGAGCCTCTTCGCCGCCCGGCTCGTTGGCGAGCTCGGTCGCCAGCCTCTCCCAAAGAGCGCCCCTAAGACCCCCGGCGCCCGTGGCGAGAAGGCGATCGATGTCGCCCGAGGAGGCGGCGAGAGTGCTCCCGTCCGCCGCCGCGACCGTGCGGGAAGGCTCCTCGAGTCGGGTTAAGACTCTGCGCTGAGACTTCGCGGGGAGCGCTTTGAAATGGCTGAGCAGGTTCTGCTGACGCACGACCCTCAGTCTACGCCGCGTCTCCTTCTCGGCAAGCGAGATGGCGGGTCGTCTCTTGGCCACTCTGTCTCGTGTTGAGCAGTCCGTCTCGCGCCCGTCACTCCGGCGCGCCGCCTGATTCTCCCGCCATCTCGGCGCGCAGGATTCTCTTGGCCTCGCGCCACTCCCGCTGAACGGTGGAGATCGACACGTCGAGCGCTTCGGCCGTCTCGGCCTCGCTCAGGCCGGCGAACCAGCGGCAGTCGACGATCTGCACCAGGCGGGGCCTCTCGTCGGCGAGGCGGCTCAAGGCCTGGTCGACCGCGATGGCCAGCTCGACGGTGTTGGGCGCGGCCAGCTGTCGGTGGTCCAGCCCTGTATGAGCCGCGCCGCCGCCGCGTTTGTCTCTCCGCTTGGCCCGGGCGTAGTCGACGAAGATCTGCCGCATCGCCCTGGAGGCGACCGCGAGAAAGTGGCCGCGGTCGCGGGCGGTCAGCGCCTCGCTGGCGGCGAGCTTGAGATAGGCCTCGTGGACCAGCGCGGTGGTGTCGAGGGTGGCGCCGCGGCTCTGGCGGCGAGCCAAACGACGCAAATCCTCGTAGACCGCGGCAACCAGCTGGTTGAAGGCTTCCTCGTCGCCCAGGCGAGAGCCGCGGAGCCATCCGGTGATCGAATTAGACGCCGTCATAAACGGCCATAAGTCTACTCCGAGCGATGCCCCCGCAGGCGGCCTCAAACCCCTCCGTGGCCTCAAAACCCTTCGGTGGGCGCCTCGGGCAGAACTCGGCGGGCGCCCAGCAGGCTTTCGGTCAGCTCGAGGGCCAGCTCAGGATCCTCCACCGGCATGGCGTTCCAGACCCCGCCTGCGCCGTCAGGCGCCGTGGAGACGTCGGGCTCACAGCCTCCCGCGGGGCCGAGCTTCATGCCCGGCGGGCACCAGCGGTCGACGTCCCCGGGAGCGCTCTCCCCATCGGCCCCTTCGAGGGTCGGCACGCAGCCGCCGTCGGCCGGGCTGGGCGAGGTGCCCTCGGGACACAGCAGCCACCATTCGCCGAAGCTTTGGACGACGCCGGCGATCTGGGTTTTCGGGACGCAGCGATCGTCGGGGCCGGGCACGCTGCCCTCTGGGCAGGTGCCGGGCTCGGAGGGAAACGGCGCGGGCTGGCTCTGAAATCGAACCATGCAGACGCCGAGGGGGGTCGGGCGCGTGCCGGGCGGGCAGGGCTCCAGCCGCATGCCGGCCTCGTCACCCTCGCCAGCGCCGTCGCCGGTATCGTCCTGGCACTCCCGCGACTGGTTCGAGCACTCCTCCTTGCACTCGAGGCCGTAGTGGTATCCGGGATTCGGCCCTGTCGGCACGCCGGTGTATCGGTCTTCGATGGCGTCCATGCGCTCGCGGTGCACGTCGTAGGCCCGCTCCTGGCAGGCCACTTCGGCGATGGAGGCGCCGTTGTAGGACAGGTTGTAGGACTCGAGCGCTCGCTGGCGGCAGCTGGCGTCGAGGCAGCTGGCCAGCGATTCGCCGTACTCCTGCGTCCAATAGTCCCGCGCTCTCTGCCACAGCTCGCGGCACTGCTGGCTTTCCTGCTGAAACCGCTGGGTCTCCTGCTCGAGCGCCTCGTCCCTGGCGTTGGCCTCATATTGGACGTTGGTGGCCTCCCGCTGGCACCTGGTGCGGCATTCGGTCAGCTCGCTTTGGCAGTTCCGGACGGCTTCAGCGGGAAGGGCGAGCAGACCCAGGGCCGCCACGGGCCCGATCCAGCGCGTTAGGGCGAGTGCTTTCATCGTGGTCTCCTGAAGTGAAGGGGGCCGCGATGATTCGCGGACCGTCAACCGGGATCACGACAAAGAGCGGGGTATGCCTTCACGGGATCGGCCGAGCGAGGCAAATTTTCTTTCGCCTCCGGGGCGATCGACCCGAGCAGGCCGCCTTCGCCGCGGTCCGAGGACGTCTCGCGACCGGAACGCAGCGTCGGGTCTGCGGCCCGGTCGTCGGGCGCGCTAATCCGACGCCGCGAGCGGGAAATCCGCCGCCGAGGCCTTCGGGTTACCGGGCTCGAGCGTCCAGCCGAACCGCTTGGCAAAGCCAAGACTCACGAGGTCCTGACGGTGCGTCTCGGTAATCGTCGCGAGGCCGCTCAGGGAGTAGCTGCCGGTGGTGGCGCGATTGAGCGCCTCGCACAGATCCTCGAGCCAGGCGCCGACGCCGTCGATGAGCGGTTCGCGCTTCTCGGCCGTCAGCTTGGAAAGGCCGGTGCGGTAGCTGACTCGGCCGCCCTCTCCGTCGACCTGGAAGACGCTCAGCATGGAATGCTCGGGCAGGCGGGCCTGCCGCGAAGATTCGAGCATCCGACCGAGAAGCTCCGGCCGGACGAGGTCCAGGGCCCAAGACGCCGCCACGTTCATCAGGACCAAAGACAGGTGCGCCGTCCTCTCCTCGCGGGTCGCAGAAGATAGACCCGCGGGCGCTTCGGCCTTCGCCAGCTCCCGCTGACGCCGCCCGGCCTCGTCCCTGAGGCGCATCGCTTCAAGAATCAGGTGGGCGGGAGACTCGTTGATGCGCTCTGTTACGTCCACGGAACCGAACTCGACCTCGAAGGTCCCGTCCCTCCACGTCACCAGCTCGAGGGCCGCCTCGCGACCGACCAGATTCGGCCCACCGGCGCTCCCGTCGACCCGCGCGTCGATAACCTGGCCGCTCTTGAGCCAAATCTCGCCGCTCCGCGCGCCGTTCGAAAGCGTAATGCAGCCGCTCTGCCCGTTGTTCGCCGTGGTCTGAAGGAGATCGGACGCCGCCATTTGCGACAGGCTGCCCTTGAGGCTGCTCTCGCGAAGGCTGCGCCGCAGGCTCGACTGAGTGACCAGGACGACCTCTTCGTCGTCGAAGGGCGGGCCGACGATATCCACCCAACCCTGACGCAGCGCCTCCCGGCGCTCCACGGCGAGCGCAATCACGGCAAGGTTCTCGCCCAGCCGCGAGCGCAGCCGCTCGCCGATCCAGGCTTCGCCGAGCGCGGAGGTTTCGAGCACCGCCACCAGCGCGTCCGGCTCGAGTACGGAGGTCGCCCGCAGCCAAGCCTCATCGGCGTTTGCGGCCTGCATGACCCGTCCCCCGGCTTCTTGGAGGGCGCTCTCGAGGCGGGTGCGCACGGAGGGATCAGGGTGTACGAGAAGAAGAATTTTACCGTCGAGGGACATACAGAAGACCAGGGGTTGAAGGGTCAAGAAGGACGTGGGACCAGGCCCTTGTCAGGCTCCGGAGTGAAAAACGGTTCGCTTTGGTAGGGGCGTTGGATGTCTCACGGGAAGCCGTGAAGTCGTCATAGTTTCTGGCGGCTGAGGCTATCCGCCCGGGCTTCGGAGATCGCCACCCCGAAGGCTCGATCTGCCTGCCCTTGCGCCGCGGGACGATCACGTTTCGGACCTGGCCGCCAGATCGGCCTCCAGCTGCTCGACCCGCGCCTTGAGCTGCTCGACAGTCTCGCTCTCGGGCAGCGCCTCCGCGGCGGCCGAACCCAGCAGATGGGGATCGCGACGCCACCAGTCGATGCCCATGTCCACGGCGCGATCCACCGAGCACACGACCAGGCGAATCTGCAGGGTCAAAAGCTCGACGTCCACCAGGCGAATCTTGATGTCACCCGCGATCACCACGCCTTTGTCGAGCACGCGATCGAGGATGTCGGCCAGATTCGTCGATTGAATGGAGTGGTTGGGAGAGGTGCGGGTGACTGAAGACATTCGGGTTCTCGATCTGTATAAAGCGGGGCCTGGCGGTTGGTTGTGCGCGCGCCCGATCCTATCCTCAGGTTAGAGAAGCCGCCCCAGGGGCCCGAGGTCGAGGTTGAGGTCCTCGATCTCCACGCCCAGGACTTCGCACAGACGGCGGATTTCCTCCGCTTGGGCCATGAGCGCGGTGCCGACTCGCTCGATTTCGTCGTCGCTGAGGGTTCCGGCCTCAAGGCGCCGAATCGCCTGCCGTTCGAGCAGCTCGTGAATCAGCCGCACGAGGGTCAGGACGAGCTGCGTCAGGCCGCGGCCCGCCTCAGCCCCGGTCAAGGTCTGCGCGGTCTGTTCGGAGTCCGGACGGCCGAGCGCGCAAAGCTCGAGGCGGCTGAAGGCGCGCTCTATGTCGGACTCCGAGTCGCGGGACGCTCCGGCGCCGCCGGGCTCCGGCGCGGAGCCCGTCTCGCTCATTCCGCGCTCCGAGGCGGGACGGCGCCGGGCGCGCTGGCCGGAAAAGCACCCGCTTCGATGGCGGTGCTCACCGAGGCGAGCAGCGCCTCGAGGCGCAGATAGACGAGGTCGACGCCGGCCACCGACAGCACGAGATCGCCCTCGAGGACGATTCCTCGATCGAGCACCCGGTCCAGGAGATCGCACAGGCTCGTGTCGCTGGCCAGCTGGACGCCGCCCGACGGCTCGCCGATCGCTTTACTCGTCGTCGTCATCGAGGGCGTCCAGCCGATCCATCAACTGATCTTCGAGACGCTCGTAGGTCTCCTCGTCGATCTCTCCACTCTCGAGCCGAGCCATCAGCTGGCGCACCTCCAGCAGGATCGATTCGCGATCTTCGGCCTGCTGCTCGCGAGCCGCTTTCTCGACCTCGCGGGCCAGCCAAAGCAGAGAGCGAAGAACCATCACCCATGGCCTCAGCTCACCGCCGGGGCCAGGCCGAGGCGCAGGGTGGAAAAGCTGTAGGGCGGCAGGGGCCCCTGATAGTGCAGCGCCAAATCATCCTCGAGCGCGGCCGCGGCGCGGTCGAAGGCGGCCTCGAACTCTGCGGCCTCTTCTTTCTTGACCAGGAAGGAGAGATCGAAGATTTGCTCATCGCGCTTGAGCTCCTGCGCCTTCGAGCCGTCGAAAACGTCGCCCAGGCTGGCGAGAAAGCTCCCGCTCGTTTGGTCCCTCTCACGCTCGCGAAGCTGCTCGAAGAGCTTGCCGATTTCCATCATGCGATGGCGATTTCTCTCCTGGCCCTCGGCGATCATTCGATCGCGCGCCCGGCGCAGCTCGTCGTAGCGCCGCACGTAGCGCTCGAAGGGTTTGCTCCCGGCGACCTCGGCCTTGACGGCGATCTCGACGCGGCCGGCCAGGCGATCGAGGTTCTCGACGATTTCATCGCGGTTCTGATCCAGCAGAAGCAGGATCTCGTCCTTCGACGAGGCCAGGGTCCCGAAGCTGACCGGCAGGATGTCCTGCGAGTCCGCGAGCGCGCGGACGGTCTGATCGTGGGCCAGCAGGTGACGGCGGCGAGGCCGCACCTTCGGCTGGGTGAATCGACTCGCCACGGCGGCGAGGGAGCCGTCGCCGATCACGCGAATCGGGGCCTTGTCGACGCCGCGCAGATGCGGAGGCTCGAAGGGACGGCAGAAGGCGTAGAGGTACAGGGACACGGCCGGAAACGCTCCCTCAATAGCGGAGGTGGAAGGCTCTCGGGTCGCGGCGCGCTACCGCCTGATCGCCGGTCTGCCGGACGCTGAGACCGGAGAGGAGGCGATCGCGCTCTTCTTCGAGCCTCCTGGCGCTGGACTCCAGGGACGCCAGGCGCTGCTCCAAGAGCCGGCGCTCCTGGCTTAAGCGCTGCAGCTCCGCTTCGACCACCGAAGCGCGGAGCAGCGCGCTCTGGTCTCTATTTCCCGAGCCGCGCTGGCCAAGGGTCCTGATCTCGCCCAATCCACGACGCTTCTTGTGCATGCCTTTCTCTCCGCGTTCAGGACTCGGCGGTTCCGAGCTCGGCTTCGAGGATCGACTCCACCCGGCCGGCAAATTCCTCGGCGGCCAGCTCCCCCTGAAGGCTGCCGGCCAGAAGATCGACGCACGCCCAGCGCAGCCAGCGGCTCGTCGAGGCGATCGGCTCCCGGCGATGCGCCATCAGTCTGGCGACGCCGATCAGCCCGCGCAGCGAGACCGGCGTTTTAGGCGCCAGCTCGCGGTGCAGAATCCCCACCAATTCGACGATGCGGCCCGCCTCGCGAGCGCCGAGACCGCTCCGCTTCTCCACGACCGCCGCCTGGGTTGAGGGGTCGGGAGTCGAGAGGTGCAGGGTGACCAGGCGATCTCGCAAAGCGTCTTGGGTCTTGTGGGTCGCCGCGTACTCGGCCGGGTTCGAGGTGAAGATCGCGCTGAATTGAGGGTGCACCCGCAGATAGCCTTGGTCATCGCCCGCCACCGGCGGCAGCGGCAGAATGCCTTCGGACAGGACCGCCAGCAGCGCGTTGTTGGCTTCGGGACGCGAGCGGGTGAACTCGTCGTAAATCAGGGTGTAGCCCCGTCGGCACGCGGTGGTCAGCCGGTTTTCCGCCCAGAAGACCCGGGCCTCCTCCTCGGTCTTCA
>JBCCLG010000187.1:0-8389 GCA_039027015.1 Acidobacteriota bacterium
GCGCGGCCCCCGGGCCCCGCCGCGCAGCGCTTCAGGAGAGAAGACGATGGCCGGAATCTTCAAGGCTTATGACGTCCGGGGTCTTTACCCCTCCCAACTCGATGAGGAGATGGCGCGCAAGATCGCCCTCGCCTTCCACCACGTGCTCGATGAAGACGACTTCGCCCACGGCGGACGCCGCGTGGTGGTCAGTCGCGACATGCGCTCGCACAGCGTGCCGCTCCAGAAGGCGGTGATCGAGGGGCTGCGGGCGAGCGGCCTCGACGTGGTCGACGTAGGTCTCGCGACCACGCCGATGAGCTACTTCGCGGTCGGTCATCTCAAGGCCGCCGGCGGGATTCAGGTCACCGCCAGCCATAACCCGGCGGCCTACAACGGCCTCAAATTCAGCAAGCACGGCGCCCGCCCGGTTTCCGGCGATCACGGCATCCCGCGGATCGAGGCCAAAGTCCTGGCCGGCGACCTGGCTCCGGCGGAGAGCGAGGGCGGCTATGAGCAGGTCGAGATTTGGGACGCCTACGCCGAATTTCTGCTCTCTCACCTGAAGCGTCCCGAGGGCGCTCGCCGGCTGAAGGTGGCGGTCGACGCCGCCAACGGCATGGGCACGCTCTACCAGCCGCTTCTCGAGCAGGCGGGCATCGAGCTGATTCCCCTCTACTTCGAGCTCGACGGCACCTTCCCCAACCACGAGGCCAATCCGCTCAAGGTGGAGAACTTGGCCGACCTCCAGAAGCTGGTGCTCGAGCACGGCTGCGATCTCGGCGTGTCCTTTGACGGCGACGCCGATCGCTCGGCCTTCGTCGACGAAAAGGGCCGCCCGATCGGCAACGACCTCACCACGGCGCTGATCGCCGGCGAGCTGCTGGAGGAGAGCCCGGGCTCTCACATCGTCTACGACCTGCGCTCGTCGCGGGCGGTGGCAGAGTTCATCCGCGAACGCGGCGGCGTGCCGGTGCGCGAGCGGGTCGGGCATTCGTTCATCAAGGCGACCCTGCGCGGCAACGACGGGGTTTTCGGCGGCGAGCTGGCCGGCCACTACTACTTCCGCGACACCTTCACCGCCGACAACGCCCTGCTGGCGGTGTTCATCATTCTCGACCTGCTGTGGAAGACCGATCGGCCCTTCTCCGAGC
This sequence comes from Acidobacteriota bacterium, assembly GCA_039027015.1. Taxonomy (GTDB): domain Bacteria; phylum Acidobacteriota; class Thermoanaerobaculia; order Multivoradales; family J023; genus JAUIJL01. The sequence goes on from JBCCLG010000187.1 coordinate 1,134, forward strand.
TGGTGGCGCCCCTCGAGCGCTACGCCAAAAGCCAGGAGACGAATTTCCAGGTCGAGGACAAGGCGGGCAAGATGGACGAGCTGGCGAAGCGGTACCAGGACGGCGAGATGGACACCATGGACGGCATCACGGTGCAGTACGACGACTGGTGGTTCAACGTCCGGCCGTCCAATACCGAGCCCTATCTGCGCCTGGTCGCCGAGGCTTCCTCGGAGGAGCAGCTCGAGGAGAAGATGGCCGAGCTGATCGGCCTGATCGGCGAGCCCGTTTAAACAAACGTCTCGGCTGGAGGTTCAGGTCTCTCGATCGACGCGCCGCAGGAGCACGACCGTCTGGTCATCGCCCTGCGGGCAGCCGTCCGCCCAGGCGATCATCTGTCGGTCGATCTCCGCCAGAACGTCCTTGAGCGGCTTCTCTCCGTGCTCGCGCAGCAGCTCGATGAGCCGCTCGAGTCCGTATTCCTCTTCCCCGGGGGTCTCGCATTCCGTGATGCCGTCGGAGTAGATGCACACCAGGTCGCCGTCTTCGAGATCCAGCCCCGAAGCGCCGTAGGTGCACTCGGGCATCAGGCCGAGGGGCAGGCCCTCCGAGCGCAGCTCCTGGGCCTCGCCGCTCTTCTTGAGCATGATGCCGGGATTGTGCCCGGCGTTGATGTAGGCGAGCCGGTTGGATTCGGTGTCGAGGCTGGCGAGCAGCAGCGTGATGAATTTATTGACGCTGGACGACTCGAAAATATGCTGATTCAGCCGCTCGATGAGAGCCGGTCCGACCTCCATGCGGTCGAGCAGCACGCGCAGCGCAGAGTGCAGGGTCGACACCAGGAGGGCGGCGGGCATGCCCTTGCCGGTGACGTCGCCGACCACCAGACCCCAGCGCCCCTCCTCCAAATTCTGAAAGTCGAAATAGTCGCCCCCCACGTGACGGGCGGGCCGGTTCCAGCCGAGCACCTGGAAGCCCGGGATCGCCGGCATGGTCTTGGGCAGAAGCTGCTGCTGGATCTCTGCCGCCAGCTCCATCTCGCGCTCCAGGCGCTCCTTGTCGAGGGCGAGCTTGTGCAGCTTGGCGTTCTCGAGGGCGATGGCCGCCTGGTTGGCGAAGAGTGAGAGGGTGCGCCGGTCGCGCACCTGGAAGGGTCCGACCCCGGTGCGGCTCTCCTTATCGGCGACCACCAGCAGGCCGAGGGCTTTACCCTCGATTTCGACCCTGGAGGCGAGCAGGTGGCAGGCGCCCGGAATCAGCTCGAGGCCGCCGGCGTCGGTGCGCCCCTCTCCCTCCACCAGGGCGTCGAGGTCGAAGGCGTCCGTGGCGAAGCGCTCGAGGGCGGTGCCGCCCAGGCGGCTGGTCAGGCTGTAGGCGCCGTCGTCCAGAAGGTAGAGAGCGCCGCGGCGGGCGTCCAGAAGGAGCACGGCGCGCATCAGAACCTCTTCGCCCAGGCGCTCGAGGTCGAGGGTCGAGGCGATGGCGAGCCCCACCTCGTAAAGCGCCTCCAGCTCGACGCCGCGAAACATGGCCTGGAAGTTCTCGGCCTGAAGGCGCTGCTTGAGCTGGCTGACCCGGGCGCAGGCGGCGATCAGGCGCAGGCTCTCGCCAGCCTCGGCCTGACCCTGGTGCAGGATCACGATGCCGGGAAGCTCGAGGCGGCGCCAATCGTCCTCGGAGGGCGCCTCGTCGCCGTCGAGCGCCTTGGGCAGGCTGGCGCCGGCGGTGCAGGCGAGAAGGCGACCGCGCCCGGCCTCGCCAGGGTCGGCCGCAGAGGGGTCTTCGTAGACGCCGGCGTGCAGGCCGCCCTGGCCGGCGCTCCATTCGGCGAGCAGGATCGTCAGCTCCCGCTGATCGTCGGGCTGCCTCTTGCTCAGCGCGAAAAGGCGGCCGAGGGTTTCGGTTTGGCGGGAGTCCAGGGACGCGGGCTGGGGAGCGCGGGACGAATCGGAGTCTGGGGAGGACATATCGCTCCGATTCTACGCCCTCGGCGCGTCTGCGCGCGGTCTCGCCGGATCACCGGCGAAATCTTGGCCGGGCGGGGGGCTCTTTAGGCGAGTTTTGAAACCGCCGTCTCTTCGTCGCTGAAGATGCTGGCGTATTGGGTCAGACCCATGATGTTGAAGGTCTTCTCGATCGTCGGCGTCAGGCTGCAGAAGGCCAAGCGGCCGTCGATCTCGATCATCTTCTCGATGATCTCGATCAGGATGGAGATGCCGATCGAGTTGACGATCTTGGTCTTCTCGAGATTGAGCAGGAGTCGTTTTTGACCCTTGTCGATCAGCTCATAGGCGACCTGAGCGATCTCTTCGCCGCCCTGGTTGTTGATGTACCCGTCCGTGTGGATGACGGCTATACCGTCCTGCCGGTCATCGATGGTCAGCTTCAGGGTCTCAGTCATCAGTCGCTCCAGAACTCACCGCAACTTGGTCATGGTGACGGTCGTTCCGCTGGAATCCGATTGGATCTCGACGTCGTCCATCAGGCCGTTGATGATGCGCAGACCGTGGCCGCGCTTGACCGGAACCTGGGGGGGCTGGGGATCGGAGGCCTCGTCGGGGAGAAAGCCGATTCCCTTGTCCTGGATGGTGATCGCCAGGCCGCGCGGGTCGGCGTCTTCGCCCAGCACCTTGAGGAGCATGTAGACCTCGCGATCGGGTGCCCGGCTGTGCTCGAAAGCGTTGATGCAGGCTTCAACGACCGCCATTTTCACTTCGTCGATCTTATCCCGGCTCATGCCGATGTGCTCGCCGAGGGCGCCGGCCGTCTTGCTGGCGGTCAGCTCCATATTCTGAATCATCGGCAGGGTGAGCGTGATTTGCTGCATGGCGGGTGGTCCGGTCGCCGGGCGTCCGAAGGCCCTGGCCTCCTGGATCAGAAAGTCAGGTACACCTGAAGCATGTAGATCACGGCGGGATGAATGCGATTCTGAAGTAGAAGCCAGCCAAAGCTGGCGAGGGTTCCGGCTGAGAGAAGGGCGCTCGCCGAGGGTTTGGGCAGAGCTTCTACGCGATTGCTGACGGAGTCTAGCATGAGATCCTCCTGACGGTTGCCGCCTAGAAGTAGCAAGGAAGCTGCCAGTTTCACCCGATCGCGCAAAATTTCTTCGAAACCAAACGAATTCAGCTTCGTTGTAGAAGAGGAGCGCTCGAGAGCCTGAAGAGGCGCCAAAGCGGAATGGGGCAAAATGTCGCACTTCTCGGTCCAGGCGCCGGGAACCACCCGGAAGACGCAGCAAAGATATGCAGATCCCGGACGTGCGACATAATGTCGCGAATGCGACAAGATGCCGCATAGGCCTCTCGCCAGCATCCGGGCGGCCGCTAAAAGCCTTTGCGCTGCAGGGTCCGGCGGTCCACGCCGAGCAGCTTGGCGGCGGCGCTTTTATTGCCCTGAGAGAGCCTCAGAACCCGGGCGATGTGGCGCCTCTCGACGGACTCCAGCTCCAGGGATTCGTCGCGCTCCTCGAGCCTCTCGCCGAGCAGCGGGCGCAGCAGATCGGCGTCGATCTCGGTGTCCGAAAGCGCCACGGCGCCCTCCATCAGGTTTTGCAGCTCGCGAACGTTGCCGGGAAAATCGTAGGCCAAGAGAAGGGCCAGGGCCTCGGCGCCGAGCGAGGGCGGGTCGATGCCTTCGCTGCGGCAGAAGCGCTCGATAAAGAGGCGCACCAGGTAAGGAACGTCCTGCTTGCGCTCGCGCAGGGGAGGCAGCTCGATATCGACACCCTTGAGCCGATAGTAGAGGTCCTCGCGAAACGCGCCGGCGCGCACTCGGTCTTCCAGGGGCTGGTGGGTCGCCGCCACGATCCGCACGTCCACGGCGATCGGCTGCTGGCCGCCCACGCGGGTGACCTCTCTTTCCTGCAGGGCGCGCAGCAGCTTGACCTGAAGAGCCGGCTCCATATCGCCGATCTCGTCGAGAAAGAGCGTGCCGCCGTCGGCCAGCTCGAATTTCCCGCTGCGCGCGGCCACGCCGGTCGCTACGCCGCCCTCGATGCCGAAGAGCTCGCTTTCGAGCAGAGACTCCGGAAGCGCGCCGCAGTTGATCGCCACCAGGGCGCCGGCGCGCCCGGAGAGGGTGTGCATCAGCTTGGCGATCAGCTCCTTGCCGGTGCCGCTCTCGCCGCGCAGCAGGATGTTGACGTTGCGCGGGGCGACCCGGTCGACGACCTCGAGAACCTGGCGCATGGGCGGCGCGTGGGCGACGATGCGGTCGCCCGCCAGCTCATCCACCAGCTGTCCCTTGAGGGCTTTATTCTCCTCCTGCAGCCTCTCGCGCTGATTCATCAGGTCTGCGACCTGCCTGGCGCTATCCAGGGAGACGCCGGCCAGCGCCGCCACGGAGTCGAGAAAGCGGCGGTCGCCCGCCGAAAACCCGGCGTCGTCGGCGTCCCGGGTCTCCTTGTCGAGAAGGGCGATAAAGCCGAGAAAGACACCTCGATAGGCCAGGGGCGTTGCGAGCAGCTCCCGGAAAGGCTGACCGGCCAGCTCTCCATCGCGTCTCTGGAGCGGCCGGCCCTCGGCGAGCAGCTCCCGCCACAGGGGCGCCGAGAGAAGCGCCGGTCCCTCGGGTCGCCGCTGCCAGCCGACGGTGGAGAGGGCGCGCTCGGTGCCGAAGTTGTCCCGCGTCACCGCCACCGCCGCAGCCGGATCGAGGGCGGCGCACACGAGCTGCAGGACCTCGTCGAGCAGCTCCGCCTCGGGGCGGTCCGCGTGCAGCGCCAGAGCGAGATCGTAGAGGGTCTCGAGCTGGAGAATCCGGCGTTTTTCGGCGAGATCAGCGGGTCGCGGCATGGCGGCTTGATTCTAAGCCCAGCGGCCCGCGAGCGCGCCTGGGAGTCTGTTGACAGCCCCAGGGGCCTTTGCTACATTCTGCGGCCCTCAGCGGCAGGCGCTTCCGCGCCTGGAAAACCGCTCCGGTTTGGCCCTCGAACCACCGTTCTCTCTCAACAGACCCGTAGCTCAGCTGGTTAGAGCGCTACGTTGACATCGTAGAGGTCAGCGGTTCAAGTCCGCTCGGGTCTACCATCAAGAGACGGCCGACGCCGGCAGATCCTTCCCACAGGCTTTACTTTAGGCGCTTAGCTCAGCTGGTTAGAGCGCTACCTTCACACGGTAGAGGTCAGCGGTTCAAGTCCGCTAGCGCCTACCAGATCCAGGCCCACCCAGCGAATTTCCGCCGTCGAATCGCTGGCCTCCCGCCCTTCGGGCCCGATCTGAATTCCCCTTCCCCCCACGAGACCTACCACCTCCGAACGCCCTCGAGGACGTCGCGCCGCCATGAGTGCCTCCCTGATCGAGCTGACGCTTCCAGACGGATCTGTCAGAGAAGTCGAGCCCGGCACGACCGCCCTCGACGTGGCCTCGAGCATCGGCGCCGGTCTCGCCAAAGCGGCCATCGGCGCGGAGCTTGACGGCGCGCCTCTGGACCTCAGGACGCCGATTCATCAGGGCGGAGCGTTTCGCCTCTTCACCAAGCGAGACGCCGAGGCGGGCGACTTCCTGCGCCACAGCGCGGAGCACATCCTCGCCGACGCCGTGCAGCGTCTGTGGCCGGGGACCGAGATCGACGCCGGACGTCAGGATCACTCCGAGAAATATCAGTACGATTTTCGCTACCCGCAGGCCTTTACTCCCGAAGACCTCGCGAAGATCGAGCAGATGATGCGCAAGATCGTCAAGGAGGGTCACCCCTTCGAGCGCATCGAGGTCTCCCGCGAGCGCGCCGAGGAGATCTTTCGCGAGCGCGGCGCCGAGCTGAAGCTCGATCGCCTGCAGGACATCCCCGAGGGCGAGACCATCACGCTCTATAAGCACGGCGAGTTTCTCGACCTGTGCCGCGGCCCGCACGCCCAGACAACCCGGCAGATCGGCGCCCTGAAGCTCCTCGAAACTTCGGGCGTCTACTACCGCGGCGACGAGAGTCGCGAGCAGCTGCAGCGCATTTACGGAACCGCTTTCGCCAGCAAAGAGGAGCTCAAGGCCTACGAAGAGCGTCTCGAAATGGCCCGCGCCCGCGACCACCGGCGCCTGGGCCAGGAGCTCGACCTCTTCAGCATGCATCCCTCGGCTCCGGCCAGCCCCTTCTTTCATCCGAAGGGAACGAGGGTCTACAACGGCCTGATCGACTTCGTGCGCGAGCTCTACCTCGAGTTTGGCTACGAGGAGGTCGTGACGCCGCAAATCCTCGACGTCGACCTCTGGCACACCTCGGGGCACTACGCGAACTATCGCGAAAATATGTACTTCACCGAGGTCGACGATCGGCAGTTTGCGGTCAAGCCGATGAACTGCCCGACCCACTGCCTGATCTACGACGCGCGCCTGCGCTCCTATCGCGACCTGCCGATTCGATACGCCGACTTCGGCCGCGTGCACCGCTACGAGCGCTCGGGCGTGGTCACCGGCCTCACCCGAGTACGCACGTTCTGCCAGGACGACGGCCACATCTTCTGCACCCAGGAGCAGGTGGAGGACGAGGTCTTGACGGTGGTGGAGATGATCCACCGCGTGTATCGGGCCTTCGGCTTCGAGGACGTGGCGGTCGAGGTCTCGACGAGGCCGGAAAAGCGCCTAGGCAGCGACGAGCTGTGGGATTTGGCGGAGGGCGCGCTCATCAAGGCGCTCGATCGCCGCGGCGATATTCAATACGAGGTCAACGAGGGCGACGGCGCCTTCTACGGTCCCAAGATCGACTTCAAGGTGCACGACGCCCTCGGGCGCTCGTGGCAGCTGGGCACCGTGCAGCTCGACTATCAGCTTCCCGAGCGCTTTGAGCTGAGCTATATCGGCGCCGATAGCGCGGAGCACCGGCCGGTGCTGATCCACCGCGCCATGCTCGGCTCCTTAGAGCGCTTCCTGGGCATCCTGATCGAGCATACGGCCGGCGCCTTTCCCGCCTGGCTGGCGCCGGTGCAGGCGGTGGTGCTGCCGATTTCAGAGAAATTCCTCGACTACGCCCGCGCCGTCTCGGGCCAGCTGGTGGAGGCGGGCTTCCGCGCCGAAGTCGACGAGCGCGGAGAGAAGCTCGGATATAAGATCCGCGAAGCGCAGCTGCAGAAGATCCCCTACATGCTCGTGGTCGGCGCGCGGGAGAAAGAGTCCGAGACCGTCAACGTTCGCCTGCGCAGCGGCGAAGAGCTGGGCGCCCTCACCCACGACGCGCTGCTCGACAGACTGCGCCAAACTACCGAGTCCCGCAGCCTGGAGCTTTAAAGCGCGGCTCTGGCCACCCCAGCTCGAACAAGATCCACACCGCTCGAACACCCGACAGACCCC
>JBCCLG010000188.1:0-8374 GCA_039027015.1 Acidobacteriota bacterium
GGAGGGCCTTCTTGGAAACCGAGGAGCGCAGCAGCTCGCCCATTTCCTGAATCACCGTCGGCAGGTCCAGGGCCTCGACCACCGTGCGCCCCTTGCCCGAATAGTTGAGCATCTGCCGGGTCAGCTCCCCCGAGCGCTCGGCGGCCAGCTCGATTTCTTCCAGGTAGCGGCGCAGCTCGGTATCGTCCGGGGGCGCCTGCAGCAGGGCGAGGCCGACGTTGCCCAGGATGGTCGCCAGAAGATTGTTGAAGTCGTGGGCGATGCCGCCGGCCAAAACCCCGAGACTCTCGAGCTTCTGCACGTGCAGCACCTGGGCCTGGAGCTCCCTCTGGCTGTTCTCGGCGCGCTGGCGGCGCAGCTCGGCGGCGGCGCGGGCGGCGAAGAGCTCGAGCAGGCCGCGGTCCTGCGCGCCCACGCTCTTGGGCGATTCGTCGAGCACGGCGAGAATGCCGATGACCTCGCCGTCGATGCCCAGAAGGGGAGTCCCCAGGTAGTGCTCGGAGCCGAAGTCGGCAAAGCAGGAGCCTTCGTCGAAGCGCTCCTGAGCGCCGCGCGCCAGGTGGAATTGCGCCCCCGTTGCCACCACCTCGGCGCAGGGGGAGGCGGTGAGGTCGTAATCGAGGGGCTCAGCCGCCGCGCCGTGGGCCCAGTGCGCCAAGCCGCAGATTCGGCCCTCGCCGGCGATTTCGCCGACCGTGACGCGGTCGACGGCCAGCAGATCGGCCAGCTGGGCGACCAGGATGGAGAAAAACTCCCGGCCGGTGGCCGGCGCCGTCGCCTCCACCAGCGAGCGCAGCCGCTGCTCCGCCAGCACCTGGGCGGTGATGTCGACGGCCACGCCGACCACCGCCGGCGTGCCGCTCCCCGCGACGTCGAAGGGAATCTTGGAGGTACTGTAGATATGGCGCTCGCCGTCGCGGCTGAACTGACCCTCCTCGATTCGGTCGATCCGCCGGCCGGCCGCGAGCACCCGCAGATCGTCGCTGCGGAAGGCGTCGGCCCGCTCCTGATCGACGAGATCGTGGTCGCGCCGGCCCAGGATCCCCTCGACGCCCACCCCAAGACGATCGGCAAGGGCCTGATTGGCGAGCAAAAAGCGTCCTTCCCCGTCCTTCGCGAAAACCATGTGGGGGGTGAGATCGAGCACCTGCCGGAGCAGCCTCTCCCGCTGCTCGAGCCGGGTGGCCGCCTTGCGCCGGGCGTGTTCGGCGAGCACCACCTGCGCCACCATGCGGAACATGGTGAGGTTGAAGCGCTCGGCGTCCAGCGGGTTCTCGTCGAGCACCGCCAGGTGGCCGATCACCTCGCCCTCGGGATCGATCATCGGCACCGCCGCGTAGCTCACCACCGAGAGCTCGACCAGGTCGAGATCTTCCGGAAAGAGATCCTGCAGACGATGGCCGTGGCACACCGCGCCGACCTGCACGACCTCGGCACAGGGGGTGCCCTCGAGGTCGTACTCGAAGTTCTCCAGATAGTGGTCGCGGTTCCAGAACGCCAGGGTGCGAGCGCACAGCGCCCGCGAGTGCGGAATCAGCTCGGTGACGAAGCACACCGCCACCCCGAGTTGACGGGCCAGGGTGCGGCTGACTTCCTCGAAGAAGGCGCCCGGGTCTTCGAGGGTCGCGGCGACCACCCGGGAAAGGATCTCGTCCCAGCCCGCGGAGTGGTCTGGCTCTGCGCCTCTCACTTGCGGCGAAACGCTTCGATCGAGACGACGTTGCTGCCCGCGCTGCTCTCCTCGCCCTCGTCGCCGTCCGGGGCGGGATCCACGGCGTCAGCGGCGTCGCGCTGCTCGGGCCGGGCGGCCGGTTCCGCGACGTCCTTCAGCTTGGCGAACCCATGATCTTTGCCGGCGCCGGTCTCGGAATCGGCGCTGTCGGCCTCGCCATCCTCCTCGTCGCTGGCCGGCGGCTGGGACAGCTCGGCCCCGTCGGCGTCGTTGCCGATTCGCGCCACGGCCGGCGGGCTGCGCTTGGCGCCTAGGTTCGCGGAGACGGGCTGCGCCTCGCCGTCGCCGTCCTCGCCGCGGGCGGCCTCTTTTTCCGCCTCCTTCTCGGCCTCCAGCCGATCCGCGGCGGCCAGCACCGCGCGCACCGTGGCGCGGCCATCCGCCCCGCCGTCCCGCGAGCCGCCGCCGCCCGCCTCCGAGTCCTCGTCGGGCTCGAAGCGCAGGGCGAACTGCGCAGCCGGGTCGTAGAAGGAGAGCAGCGCCGCGAAGGGCACGTGCAGGCGCTGGGGAACGCCGGCGAAGCGCAGGGTGACCGAAAAGAGGTCGTCCTCGACGTTGAGATCCCGATAGTCGTGCTGCAGCACGATGGTCATTTGCTCGGGGTATTGGCGCAGCAGCTCCGGCGAGATCGAGACGCCGGGCGCCGACGTGCTGAACGCCAGATAGAAGTGATGCTCGCCCGGCAGGCCGCGGGCGGCCACGCTCCTGAGGCTCCGGCGGACAACACCGCGGAGCGCCTGCTGGACCATGAGGGGATAATCGAGTGCGTCTGCTGTCATGGGGATCTCGAAGTATGGTTCGATTCTATCATTGCGCCTCGCGAACCCCTTTGATTCACGACGCTCACGGCGGCTGAGCACGGAGATTCCCCTGATGCCTCCCCATCGATCCGCGACCCCCGCAAGCCCTCGATTCCGGCCCGCTCGCCCGGCCCTCGCAGGCGCCCTCGGCCTGGCCCTCGCCGGGCTGGCCCTCGGCTTCACCCCGGCCTCGGCCGAGCCTACCCGCGACGCGAAGGCGATCGAGATCGCCGAGCGCACCCTCGAGGCCATGGGCGTCGCCCAGGCCTGGCAGAACACGCGCTTCGTGCGCTTCGAATTCTTCGGCTTCAGGCTGCATCACTGGGATCGCCACACCGGGCGCCACCGGATGGAGGGCACAACCCGCGAAGGCCAGGAGTACGTGGTGCTGCACGACGTCGAAAACGCCGGTGAAGGGGGCGGCAGCGCGTGGCTGGACGGCGAAGCCCTCGAGGGTGACAGGCTGGCCGACTGGGTGAAGAACGCCTACCGCGCCTGGATCAACGACACCTACTGGCTCACCATGCCCTATAAGCTCCTCGATCCCGGCGTGAACCTCTCGTACGACGGTGAGGAGACCCTGGACGGCGCCACCTACGACAAGCTGAAGCTCACCTTCGAGGGCGTCGGCCTGACCCCGGGCGACACCTATTGGGCCTATATCGACCGCGAGTCCGGCCTCATGGGCCGCTGGGCCTACTCCCTCCAGGGCTGGGACGCAGAGACGCCGCCCACCGAGTGGCGCTGGCTCGACTGGGCGCGATACGGCGAGATTCAGCTGGCCTCGAAGCGCTTTGACCCGGCCAAGGAGCGCGAGGCCACGCTCGACAAAATCGCCGTCTTCAAGAGCCTGCCCGATTCGGTCTTCACCTCCGCCGCGCCGGTGACGGCAGCGGCGCCAGCCGCGAGCGATGAGTAGTCTCTACCTGATTCGTCACGGCCAGGCCTCGCTGCACAGCGAGGACTACGACAGGCTCTCACCCCTGGGCGAGGAGCAGTGCCGGCTGCTGGCCGAGCACTGGCTGCGCCTGGGCGTCTCCTTCGACCGGGCGGTGATCGGCCCGCGCAGGCGCCATCGCCAAAGCCACGACGCCGCCCGCGACGTCTTCGCGGCGGCGGGTCGCCCGTGGCCTGAACCCGAACACTCCGATCAGCTCGACGAGCACCACGGCCCGCAGGTTTTAGACACCCACCGTCAGCTGCTCGATCCCGGCGAGGCCGAGGAGGCGAACGGCAGCTTCATGCAGAGCTATCTGCGCCTCTTCCGCCTCGGCATGGGCCGGTGGGCGCGCGGCGAGCTGGAGACCCCGGAGCCCTTTGAGGACTGGCGCCGATTTCGCGAGCGCGCCCGCCTGGGGCTCGAAGCGCTCGCCGATCCGCCGCCGCCCCGCGGGCAGCGCACGGCGGTCTTCACCTCCGGCGGCTTCGTGTCGGCCGCGGTGGGCGCGGCTATGGACCTCGACGATCGCCGCGTGCTCGAGCTCTCTTTCGGCATGCGCAACGCCTCGGTCAGCGAGGTGCGCCTGCACCCCGAATACGGCTGCGCCGTGGTGCGGATCAACGCCGTACCGTTCGAGGAGCGGCGCCTCCTGACCTTCGTCTAGAGGCGAGCGGCTCGGCGCCGGCGGCCCGCCCTCAGGCGGACGCCGGCGGCAGCACGGCGACGATGCGCACCGGCCCGCCCGAACCGCCCCCGATCTTCATCGGCAGGGCCACCACGTAGGCGCCGGTCGGCGGCAGGCTCTCGAGATTGGCCACGTTCTCAAGACCCGGCACGTCGGCCTGGCCGGCGATTTGATGCACGATGAAGTCGGTGGAGGGCCCGTGGTCGATGGACGCCGTGTCGACCCCCAAAACGGCCACCCGGCGCTCGATGACCAGAAGCCGGGCGGAGGCTTCGCCGAAGGAGGGGAAGTGCAGATTGGAAGCGTCCCCCGGGGTGTCGTCACCGAGGTAGGCCTTGCGATCCGGCCAGCGCTTGCCCCAGCCGGTGCGCAGCAGCACGATCGAGCCCTCGGGCACCGCGCCGTGCTCCGTCTCCCAGGCCAGCACGTCTTCGGCGGTAAGCCGATAGTCGGGATCGGCGGCGGCCCGCGGGCTGACGTCGATCACCACCGCCGGCGAGAAAAGCCTCTCCAGGGGAATCTGGTCGGCGGTCTGCCGATCGGCGGCGAAGTGAATGGGTGCGTCGAGGTGCGTTCCGCCGTGCTCCGGGGTGCACAGGGAGTTGGAGGCGTAGAAATAGCCCCCGGCGGTCTGGCCATAGGCCAGCTCCTCGAGATCGAATTGAGACGGCGAGGTCGGCCAATAAATGGTGGACTCGTCGTAGGTGTAGGTGAGATCCACCAGCTGAGCACCCTCGAGCAGCTGGGCCAGACTCGGAGCGGGGTCGGCCGCGGGTGCCGGGGCGGGGGCGGGCGGCGAGCACGCCGCCAGGCAGACGGCGAGCACCGCGGCGAGACCGAGCGTGTCGCCCAGGCGAGCGGGGGAGAAAGGCTGCGCGGGCTGCGGGCGTGGCGGAGTCGGCGTCATGGCGGTCCTCGGAGCGGTCGGGAGAGTGGGAGGGCTCGTGGCCCGGCGGCGGCGAAATCCGGTGGATCGAGCAATTTTTTTCCTGCTCGGCACGTTCTCGCGCCACAATGAGCGGACGGCGGGCGGCCTCAACGCGCTAGGCGCCGTTCGAGCCTCATATTCTGTCATCGGCGGTCTCCACGAGGCCGGCTCCCCTTCGATCGATCGACCCAGAGAAAAACATGCGTCTCGCGGTGATTTGCCATCCGACCTACGGCGGCAGCGGCGTGGTCGCCACCGAGCTGTCCCAGCAGCTCGCGCGGCTCGGCCACGAGGTTCACCTCGTGTCGTATAAGCGGCCGTTTCGCTACGACCCGCTGCAGCCGGGTATCTACTTCCACCAGGTGGAGGTCTCGGACTACCCGCTCTTCAACCACCCACCGTACTCACTCAACCTGACCAACAAAATAATCCAGCTGGTGGTCGAGCACGGGGTCGAGGTGGTGCACAGCCACTACGCGGTGCCCCACGCCCAGGCGGCGTGGACGGCCCGCGAGGTGCTGCGCGAGGAGAGGAAGCTCGACGTCAAGCTCGCCTGCACCCTGCACGGCACCGACATCACCCTGGTCGGTCTGCAGCACAGCTTCTTCGACTTCACCCGCTTCACGATCCAGCGTCAGGATCTGCTCACCGCGCCGTCCAAATGGCTGGCCCTCGAGACCGAGCGCGACTTCAACGTCGAGGCCGGCTCGGTGAAGGTGATCCCAAATTTCGTGGACCTCGAGCGCTTTTCGCCCGCCGACTCCGCCGGCGTGCGCGCCCAGCTGCGCGCCGAGGGGCGCTTTGTGATCACCCACGTGTCGAACTATCGTCCGGTCAAGAGAGTGGAGGACGTGGTGAGCGGCTTCGCCGCCCTGCGCTCCCGCCTCGACGCCCTGCTGGTGCTGGTCGGCGAAGGGCCGGACCTCGAAAAGGCCCTCGAGCTGGCCAAGGAGCTAGGCGTCCGCGAAGACCTTCGGGTTCTCGGCAAAATGAGCGACCTTGAGCAGATTTACCAGGCGAGCGACCTCTTTCTGCTGCCGAGCCGCGCCGAGAGCTTCGGGCTCTCGGCTCTCGAGGCCCAGGCGTGCGGCGTGCCGGTGATCGGCTATCGCGCCGGCGGCCTGCCCGAGGTGGTGCTCGATGGCGAGACCGGCATCCTGTGCCCCGAGGGTGAAGACGTCTGCCTCGGCAGCCTGGCGGCGCAGCTGCTCTCGGACCCCGAGCGCCATCGCGCCATGGGCTGGGCCGCCCGCCGGCACGCCGAGACCTTCGCCGCTCCCAACGTGCTCGCCCAATACGAAAAAGCCCTGTGCGGATTGAGGGATCCCGCGCCCGCCTCGGCGGCCGGATGAGCCCTCGCCCGCCCCGACTCCAGATCGACCCACCTCTTTTCCAGCCACCAGCCGCTTATGTGCTGCGCTGCGCTGCGCCGCGCTTTAGGAGAGCGAACTATGTCTGAAAAAACCGTTTTGATGGAGCAGGAGGGCCGCGTCGCCATCCTGACGATCAACCGCCCGAGCAAGCTCAACGCCCTCAACCAGCAGGTGCGCGACGACATGGTCGAGCTGCTCGAGCAGCTCGAGAACGACGACTCGGTCGGTGTTCTGGTGCTCACCGGCGCCGGCGACAAAAGCTTTGTGGCCGGGGCCGACATCGGCGAATTCGAGGGACGCTCGCCCTTCGACCAGCGCGAGGCCATGCGCTTTCCGCGCATCTTCGACGTCATGGCGAGCTATCCCAAGCCGGTGATCGCCATGATCAACGGCTTCTGCCTCGGCGGCGGCTGCGAGATGGCCATGTCCTGCGATATGCGTCTGGCTTCAGACAACGCGCGCTTCGGCCAGCCCGAGATCAAGCTCGGCCTGATCCCCGGCGGCGGCGGCACCCAGCGCCTGCCGCGGCTGGTCGGCATGGGTCACGCCATGCGCCTCAACCTGACGGGCGAGATCATCGACGCCGAGGAGGCCCTGCGCATCGGGCTGGTGGATCGGGTGCTGCCCGCGAGCGAGCTGCGCGAGGCCGCCCTGGCCCTCGCGGCGCAGATCGCCTCCATGAGTCCGCTCACCGTGCGCGTGATGAAGGAGGCGATGCGCGCCAGCGAGCAGATGCCGATCGAGGAAGGCGTGCTCTACGAGCGCGACCTCTTCTGCATGTGCTTCTCCACCGAGGATATGAAGGAGGGCGTCGAGGCCTTTTTGCAGAAGCGCAAGCCGCAGTGGAAGGGCCGCTGAGCGAGGCGCCCCGCGCGCTCGGCCAGGTCCGCGATCTTCGCGAGGCCGCCGCCTTTTACGTCCAGGGAAAAGCCGAGTCGTCCCAGGCGTCGTCCTCGGCTTCCGGCGCCTCGCCGGGAGAGAGGGCGCCGCGCACCACCCGACGTCCGGGAATCGGCACGCGAAAGTGATTGGGCCCCGTCGGCTGCGCGGCGGCGGCGGTCTCGGCGGACGGCGGCTCCGCCGGTTCCTCGATCAGCCCCTCGACGAGGGCGTCGAGCAGCGGACCGGGGGCGGAGCTGGCCAGGCGAGGCCGATCCGGCGCCGCGACGGCGGGCAGCGCAAAGGTGGTGCCCAAGCTCTTGCCCGTGGGGTCGACGGCGCCGTCCGCGCGCCTCTGGGCCCAGGCGTAGACCGCCGGCCAATCCTCGGCCTTCACCGGCGCCGCCAGCGGCAGCACGACCCTGAACTTCGGCCGCTCGGGGGTGTGCGACCAGGTGGAGTGAAGGATGTGAAAGTACTCCTCCCAGGTGGCGGCGGCGAGATCGGGCGAGACGCCGCCGTCGTAGTCGAGAACCAGGCAGGAGAGGTGGAGCACGTTCTCGCTGGCCCTCGTGACGTCCGGCCCGTAGAGCGCGGGCGACCACAGCCGCAGATCGCGCTTGGGGGCCGAGCGGGCTTCGCGCAGCAGATGGAGATATTCCCTCTCGGCGGCCTCCGCCGGCCGCTCTCCGCCGGGTCCTCGAGAACCTCGCGCCTCGGCCGCCCGCCAGGCCTTCTGCAGCCGCGCGCCGTGGGGACCGGCGGCGAAGCGGCCGCCGCGCACGCTGCGCCACGCGCGCTCGATCCGCTCTTCTTCGCGGTGCACGGCCTCGAGGGTTTCGGGCTTGACCATAAAAGACGTCAGCCCCGCGACCAGGCGCTCGAGGCCCACCACGTCGCGATTCGGCACGGTGTCGAAAACGCGCTGAAAGGTGGCGACGGCGAAGCGCACGGGGTCCTCAGGTCTCGCCCGTGGCCACAGGATCGGCGGCCAGGGAATCGGCGGCGGGGGAATCGGCGGCGGGGGAATCGGCGAC
>JBCCLG010000189.1:0-8372 GCA_039027015.1 Acidobacteriota bacterium
GGCAACGTGGCCGAGTGGGCGCACGACGTCTACGTGGTGCGGCCGGCCATGGTGGGGGCCGTGGAGCGCGACCCCCAGGGGCCGGTGAGCGGCCAATTTCACGTCATTCGCGGCGCCAGCTGGATGCACTCGACGATCACCGAGCTGCGCCTCTCCTTTCGCGACTACGGCGCCCAGCCGCGGCCCGACCTGGGCTTCCGCCTGGCGCGCCCGATTCTGCCCTGACGATCGACCTGGAGGCCCCATGCTCCGCAACGCCCGCCTGCTGCTGCTCGTTCTCGCCGCCGCTCTGCTCACCGGACCGACCTCCACCGCCCAGAACCCGGCCGCCGGGCGCTCGGGCGAGGGACCTGAGGAGAGCCTCGAAACCTTTGACCCGAGCGAGGAAGTGCCCGCGGAAACCGCCGTCGCCTTCCCGGTCGATATTTGAGGGCGCCCGTGCAGCGCAGCTACCCCACCGAATTCGTCTTCCAGGCCGCGGCCCTCCTGCTCTCGCTGATCCTGGTGCACGGCCTCTACGTGACGGTGGTGCGCCCGGCGGCCGACGAGGTGCTGGCCGAGCGCGCCGCCGCCCGCGAGAGCGACCCCGACTTTGTGGAACAGCGCTCGGCCTGGGTGATCGTGCGCGACTTCGAGCAGGAGGCCTGCTTCGTGCTCTTCCTGTGGGCGACGGCGATCCTCGCCTTCAAGGGCGTTGCCACCTGGCGCCAGCAGCGCCTGCTCGGCCGGCAGCTGGTGCCGCGCAGCGAAGGCACGCGCATCCTGCCCGAAGACGCCCGCGAGTACGCTCGCCACCTGGAGGCCCTGCCGGAGCACGACCGGCGCAGCCTGCTGCCCAAGGCGCTCATGACCTCTCTCTACCGCTTCGGCTCCACGCGCGATATTCAGAACGTGGCCGAGACCTCCAAAGCCCTCTGCGACGCCGAGTCCGACCGCCTCGATTCGGAGCTTTCCATGGTGCGCTACATCGCCTGGGCGATTCCGTCGATCGGCTTTATCGGCACGGTGCGCGGCATCGGCGAGGCCCTCGGCCAGGCGCATCGGGCAGTGGAGGGCGAGATCGCCGGGGTCACCCAAAGCCTCGGGGTCGCCTTCAACTCCACCTTCATCGCGCTTTTGATCAGCATCGTGCTGATGTTCCTGCTGCACCAGGTGCAGCTGCAGCAGGAGCGCCTGGTGCTCGACAGCGAGGCCTACCTCGACCAGCAGCTGATCCAGCACCTGCGGGTGCGCTGAGATGGCGAAACCCCAATGACGGCGGCGAGGGCGGTTCTGGCCGTCGAGCTTCACGACGTCGCGACCCTGGCCAAAGCCGGCGGCGACGACGAGCCGCGGGCGCGGGTGCCCGCCGTCGTGCGACTCGACGGCTCGAGCCTCAGGGTGGGGAGCGACGCCGCCGCGGGCGCCCGTAAGCTTCCCAAGCTGGCCCACGACCGCTTCTGGCACGACCTCTCCACCGAGCCTCTGGGCGCCCCCTTTCCGAGCGCCTGGACCGTCGCCGACCTGGCCCACGCTCACCTCGAGGAGGTGTGGCGCCAGGCCGCCGGCGGCGCGGGAATCAAGAGCGTGATCCTGGCCGTGGGCGGGCCCCTCGAAGAAGAGAGTCTGGGCCTTCTCCTCGGCGTCGCCCGCGCCCTCGCCATGCCGGTTCGCGGCGTGGTTTCAGCGCCCCTCCTCGCCTCCGCGGGAGCGCTTCGCCGCTTCGAGGAACCTGCCGCCCTGCACCTCGACCTCACCCGGCACGGCGTCACCCTCACCCGGCTTGAGCGGCGCGGTCCAGGCGACGGGGAAGGCGAGCGAGGCCTCCTCACCGCCGGGCGGGTGCGCCAGCTCCCGGGCCTCGGTCAGGCGCGCCTCGAGGAGCGGCTGGCCGACGCGGTGTCGGGCGCCTTCGTGCGCGCCACCCGCTTTGATCCCCTCCACCGCAGCGCAGACGAACAGCGGCTCTTTGATCGCCTGCCCGGCTGGCTGCGCGGCCTCGACGCCCGCAGCGCCGCCGGCGCGGACGCCGCCTCGGTGGGAACCAGCCTCGAGGTGCGCTTCGACCGCGCGGGCGGCGGCGCGCCGCTGGCGATCGAGCTGCGGCGCGCGGAGATGCGCGAGGCCATCCGCCAGGAGGTGCAGACCCTTCTCGGCTGGATCGGCCACGGCAGCGAACCCGTGCTCCTCGCCCCCCACGCCGGCCCGTGCCTGGGCCTGATCGAAAGCGCCCTGCGCTCGGCCGGACGCGAGACCGTGCGCCTCGAGCCCGCGGCGGCGGTCGACGGCGCCCTCGAGAGGGCCGATCTGCTGCTCGCAGACGGTCCGCCGAGCCTCGTCGTCAGCCTGCCGGAAAGCGCCCAGGACCCCGACGACGAGCTTGAAACCGAGGGCGGCGGCGATCTCAAGGCCGAAGGGGGCGGCGGCCTCGGGACCGAGGGCGAACGGCCGAGCCCGAAGCGCCCGACCCATCTTCTGATCGGCGACCTGGCGATTCCGCTCGAGCCCGGAAGAGCGCTCGCCGTGGGCACCCATCCCGGAGAGGAGGGCGAGCGGCCGGTGAGCCTGGCCGAGCTCTTGAGCCTCGATCCCGAGGCCGCCGAGGAGCTGGCCGGGGTTTCTCGACGGCATCTGACCGTGCACTTCACCGCCCACCCTGCGGAGGGCTCGGGGGGCGTCACGGTGGTGGACCACAGCCGCTACGGCACCTTCATGGAGGGCGAGCGCCTGGACGGCGAGGCCTCGGCGCCCCTCGGCTGCCGCCTGCGCCTCGGGCCCTCCTCCCGCCTCGAGCTGCGGCTGATCCGCGTTGAAGCGGCGCACGGGGAGCCCTGATGGCGCGCCGCTATCGCCGCCGCCGGCTCGATCCGATCGGCCTCTCCTTTCTCGACGCCATGACCTGCGGCTTCGGCGCCGTGGTGCTCTTCTACATGATCATCCAGGGCGCGGTGGAGGAGAAGGTCGAGCGCGTGACCGTCGACCGCCGGGCGGAGGTCGACCGCCTGGAGGAGGAGGTGCTCGAGGGGGTGG
This sequence comes from Acidobacteriota bacterium, assembly GCA_039027015.1. Taxonomy (GTDB): domain Bacteria; phylum Acidobacteriota; class Thermoanaerobaculia; order Multivoradales; family J023; genus JAUIJL01. The sequence goes on from JBCCLG010000189.1 coordinate 3,010, forward strand.
AGTCGCTGGTCGAGGCGCGCAACACCCTCGAGGAGATGGAGCGGCGGCGGGTGGTGACCGCGGGCCTGTCGAGACGGCTGATCGAGACCCTCGAGGAGATCCAGCGGCAGCTCGCCACCGCCGAGAACGAAACCCTCGCCAGCCGCGAGGACCTCAACCGTCTGCAGACCGACCTCCAAACCCTCGAGCGCGATTCGAAACGCCTCGCCGCCAGCCTGCCCTCGGACGAAACCCCGGGCGATCGCGTGCGCGCCTTTGTCGGCGACGGCGATCGTCAATACCTCACCGGGCTCAAGATCGGCGGCAAGCGCAACCTGATCCTCATCGACTCCTCGGCCAGCATGCTCGCCGACACGGTGGTCAACGTGCTGGTGCGGCGCAACCTGCCGGTCGCCCAAAAGCGCCGGGCCGCCAAATGGCGACGCGCCGTGGCCACCGTCGACTGGATGACCGCCCAGCTGCCCCCGGACTCCTTCGTGCAGGTCTACTCCTACGCCGAGCAGGCGGACGCGGCCCTGCCCGAGACCCGCGGGAGGTGGCTGGCGTCCTCGGATCGCGAGGTGCTCGACCGCGCGGTCGCCGCCCTGCGCGGCCGCGCCCCCGCGGGCGGCACCAACCTGGAGCGCGCCTTCGAGGCGATCGCCACCCTCGACCCGCCGCCCGACAATCTCCTTCTCCTGGTGGACGGTCTGCCGACCCAGGGCTCGAGACCCTCGCGCCGCGCCAAGGTCACCGGTCGCGCCCGCGCCAAGCTCTTCGACCGCGCCGTGGGCAAGCTGCCGCGGGAGCTGCCGGTCAACGTGGTGCTCTTCCCCATGGAGGGCGACCCGGCGGCGCCGGCGGCGTATTGGAAGCTCGCCCTGGCCAGCGGCGGCTCCTTTCTCTCGCCGCCGGAGGACTGGCCGTGAGCCGCTCCCGGGGCCGCAGGGGGGAAGGCGGCAGGGGGCGGGAGACCACCACCTTCAGCCTGTCCTTTCTCGACGTGATCGCCTGCGGCTTCGGCGCCATCGTGCTGCTCCTGGTGCTCACCAAAATCGGCGAGCCGCGGGCCCTGGAAACCGCCCAGGAGGATCTCTCGGGCCGCGTCGCCGCCCTCCAGGAGGAGCTGGCGACGATCCGCGGCGACACCGTGGTGCTCGAGCGGCGCGCCGTGGCGCGACGCGAGCAGGTGGCCGAGGAGACCGAGAGGGTCGCGCGCCTGCGCGGCGATCTCTCCAAGATCCGCGGGCGCTACGCCGCGAGCCGCGAGCTCTCCGAGGTGCAGGAGATCCTGGAGGGACGGCTGCTGGCCGCCCAGCAGCAGCTGAGCGAGGAGATGAAGCGGCTGCAGGCGCAAAGCGACGTCCCCTACCGGCGCCCGCAGGACGCGCCGATCGGCGGCATTCCGGTCGACAGCGAGTACATCGTTTTCGTGATCGACACCTCGGGCTCCATGCAGCGCTACGCCTGGCCGGCGGTGCTCGAAAAAATGGGCCAGGTTCTCGACGCCTACCCCGAGGTCAAGGGCCTGCAGGTCATGAACGACATGGGTCAATTCCTGTTCTCGAGCTACGCCGGCAAATGGATCCCCGACACCCCGGCGCGCCGCCGGGCCATCCTGCGCGCCCTCTCGAACTGGTCGCCGTTCTCCAACTCGAGCCCGGTCGAGGGTATCGAGCGCGCGATCCGCTCCTACGCCCGCGGCGCGGGCGGCACCTCGATCAGCCTCTACGTCTTCGGCGACGAATTCACCGGCGACTCGGTCGACCGGGTGCTCGAGCGGGTCGACCAGCTCAACCTGCGGGGCCCGGGCGGCGAGCGGCGGGTGCGCATCCACGCCGTGGGCTTCCCCACCACCTTTGTCGCCGGCGGCCTGGCCCAGCGCACCGGCGAGAGATTCTCGACCCTGATGCGGGCCCTCTGCGAGCGCAACGACGGCACCTTCGTAGGCCTCACCCGCCTGCGCTAGGGGCCGGCGCGGGCCTTTCCCGGGCGTGCTAGGATGCGCCCCCGCACGCGCGAGCCGTCAGCCGCGCTCAGCCTCGCCTCTCACTTCTCCGCGCCCCGCCCGCCGGGCGGGCCGACCGGAACCAATCCACGCCGTCCCCCTTCCCCGTAGCTTTCGCGAACGCGATTCCACGTCCAAGGAGATTTCTGTATGCAACGTTTACTTCGCACCACCGTCCCGGTTCTGGCACTGGGCGTTCTGGTGGGCTGCTTCGCTCTCGGATCCGCCCCTGCCGGCGCTGATGGCGAGGAGGATCTCGAGGCCCGCAAGGCCAAGATCCTCGCCAATTTGATTCTCAAATACCCGCAGCTCCAAGAGGTCAGCCCCACCATGGGTGCCCTCGAGGCGAGCGAGTATGAGGGCCTCGATCAGGGCTCCTTCATCGTGCGCGGTCGCCCGCAGCAGTTCCTCGTCTCGAGCGACGACACCAAGCTCTACCTGATCCAGGAGCCCCTGGACGTCAGCCGCAGCAAGGAAGAGATCGACGCGGAACTGGCCAAGCGCGCCGCCGCCGAGGCCGAGAAGTCCAAGGAGCGCATGGCCAAGCTCGAGGCATCGGTCGCCGGGCGTCCGTTCCTGGGCAACCCGGAAGCGCCGGTCACCATCGTCGAGTTCTCCGACTTCCAGTGCCCCTACTGCGCCCGCGGTGCGGCCACCGTCGAGCAGATCCTCGAGAAGTACCCGCAGGACGTGAAGGTCGTGTTCAAGCACTTCCCCCTCGGCTTCCACCCGTGGGCCAAGCCCGCGGCCATCGCCGCCAACTGCGCCGGCAACCAGAAGATGGACGCCTTCTGGACGCTGCACGATAAGTACTTCGAGAAGCAGAAAGAGCTGAAGCCGGACAACGTGATCGACATGAGCCGCACCTTCCTAGCCGACAGCGGTCTCGACATGGGCGCCTGGGACACCTGCGCCGCCGACACCGAGAGCGAGCAGTACAAGAAGGAAGCCGCCTCCGTGGACGCCGACATGGCCCTCGGCCAGAGCCTCGGCGTCAGCGGTACGCCGGGCTTCTTCGTCAACGGCACCTTCCTGAACGGCGCCCAGCCGATCGCCGCCTTCGAGCCGCTGATCGCCGCCGCCAAGAAGTAGCCCGCGGCCCTTGACGAAAAACCCCGCGAATCCCGTACCCCTTCGGCTCGGCCGGAGGGGAGGGGATCGCGGGGTTTTTTCGTGGGCCCGAACCGCTTGCTAGCCGGTCAGCTAGGCTAGTTCTCCTCCTGCTGGCTCGACGGCAGAAACTCGGGCAGGTCCTCTTCGCTGACCGCCAGGTCGACGGCGAATGCCGCCACCTCGGCGGCCATCTCGGCCAGCTCTTCCTCGGGGGCGTTCTCGTCGCCCTGCACCTTGCGCAGCAGGGCGCCGAGGAAGGCGGCCCAGTGGTTCATCAGGCCTTCGTTGTCCTGAAAGTCCAGACCCTCGGCGGCCATGGCGTCGAGACCTGCCTGGAGCGGGCCCCAGTCGATCTCCACCAGCTCTTCTTCGACTTCGTCGGGGGCCAAACCAAGGTCCGCGGGTTCTCGGGAATCGCTCATCGCGTGTCTTCTCCAGGCGTCGCTGCGGACGGCGGGTCTCCGGTGGAGCGGCCGCCCGCGTGGGTGTGGTTTTTAGAGCGCTCGGCGCGCAGGGCCGCGACCTCGGCGGTGCCCAGCGGAGGCACCGGGCCGGCGCCCAGGGCGCTTGCCACCAGGCCTCCCGCGGCGTAGGTCCCGAGCGCCCAGATGATACCGAGCAAGAGGGCCAGCGCGGCGCCGCCCCAGGGGGCGCCCGCCGTCTGCCAATGCGTCTCGACCCACAGCAGCAGGTCGTCGCTGCGCAGCGTCTCGGCGTACGACGACCACGGCGCCAGGCGCGTGGTGAGGATGGTGCCGATCTCGAAGGCGTCGCCGGTCAGCGACATGAAGGGCGCGAGCCCCATGGGCAGGGAGGCGCCGAAGAGCATCGGGCGCGAGGCCGCCGCCGCCCGGCGCAGGGCCCACACCCCGGGCCATAGGGTGAGCACAAAGGGACCGAAGTCGGTGGCCAGGTAGATCCCATCGTTGCCGAAGGTGTCAAAGCCCACCAGCCGACCGGCGTAGTCGCCGCCCGAAGTCACCCACGGGAAGAGGGCGGCCCATAAATCGCCGCCGTAAAGCGGCGCGATCTGCAGCTCCGTGACCTGGCCGCCGGTCAGCCTGCAGGCCGCGGCGTGCAGGAATTCGTGAATCGGCACGTAAACCCACCAGCCGAAACCCAGGCCGGCGAAGACCCACGCCAGGTTGGAGGCCCTGCCGAGCAGGCAGCGATCGAGACCGTGGAGGGTATCGAAGGCGGCGCGCAGCACGGCCCCGCCGCTCTTCTCGGACGCTCGTTCCTTTTCCATGGCTTGCCGCGGGCTCACCCCGCGCTCAGGGCTCGACGAAGCTGCCGCCGCGCCAGGTTTTGGGCCCCAGCTCGAGGGTTCGCCCGTCGGGCAGCAGGAAGCGGGCCTCCAGCTCCAGCTCCGGCTCGCCGCGGCCGATCAGCTCGACGTCGCCGGTGCTCACCCGCTGCTGACCCTCGAGGATCGGCAGAAAGAATCGCACCACGTTGGGCTGGCGGAAGGTGGCGACCGAGCCGTTGGCCGTGCGCTTCAGCAGCTCGAAGCGCTGGAAATCGCCGGTGCCGATGCGGGTTCCCGAAAAGCGCGACTCGGGGGCGGTCACCGAGAGGTAGTTGTGGTCGAGGGTCGCCAGCTCGGTGAACTCCCGATTGCGATTGGCGAGGCCGATGCGCAGCAGCCAGCCGCGGCCGGTGCGGCGCTGCACCGAGACGTCGAACTCCAGATCCGGCGACGCCGACCCGGCCTCGAGGGCGCCCAGCAGGCTCTCGCTGTGCAGCGAGAGCCGCTCGGTTTCGGCCGGCAGACGGTAATAGGCCTGGCCGAGGTGGCCGGGCAGGTCCCATAGGTCGACCAGGCGCAGCAGCTCCTCGAGGTCGGCGGAGGCCGAGCGCACCACGCGGACGCCGTCGCCCTGGGCGAGCTGCCAGTCCCCCAGGCTGGTGCGCCGCTCCGCGACCAGGGAGTAGACCCGGCGGTTGGCGCCTTCCAGGGTGAAGCCGGGCCTCAGTTTGAGGCTGCGGTTGTCGATCAAATCGAGCATGGAGCGATGGGTGGTTCGCGCCTTGAGCCGCCCCCCCGAGTCCAGGTGGCTCGCCGTGCCGAGGGTGATAGCGCCGAGCTGATACGGTACGCTGAGGGCCTCGAGCTGCTGCAGGCTCTTCTCGAGGGCCGTGAAATCCCAGGCGGCGCCGGACTCGGGCTCGTCGATGCGCTGGCCGTAAAGAAAGGCGATGACGTAGTCGACGCCGTCGGTCACGGACTTGAGAGCCTCATCCTCCAGCCAGCCGCGCTCGA
>JBCCLG010000190.1:0-8364 GCA_039027015.1 Acidobacteriota bacterium
GAGCGGGCGCGCCTTGGCCCCGCGGTCGACCCGGGGCCGGAGTCGGAGCCTGGGTCCCGCGCCGCTCGAGAAGCCCTGCTGCGGGGCGCCGAGGAGACCGTCGCTCTGTGGTCGACCCTGCCGGAGCCGGACACCGAGCCCGAGGGGGCGTCGACCCCGGAGCCGGACTCTGAGCCGGGTCCCGCCGGCCATCAGCCCTGCCGGCCCGCGACGAGGGCGTCTCCCGAGGCTCTCCTGGCGCCGGCGCCCCGCAGGCGCGGCCGCTACGTCTTAGCCCCGCCGGTCCTGCCGCGCCGGGAGAAGGGCCGGAACCCAGGCTCCCCGGGCGAGGAGCCAGGGTCCTGAGACCTCCCCGGGCCGGCCTCGAGACAGCCGTCGCTCTGCCCGCAGCCGCGGAGATCGCGCGCCGGGTGAGGGCGGGAGATCTCGAGGCGGAGGACGTGGCCTCGCGCGTCGAGGCGGCTTTCGAGGCCGCCCGCGACTCGCCCGAAGGCCCCTGGCGCCGGGCCTTTGTGCGGACGCATCTCGAAGCGCTGGGGCGCCGGGCCAAAGCGCTCGATCGGCGCCGGGCCTCGGGCCAGCGCCTCGGGCGCTTGGCCGGCGTTCCGGTGGCGATTAAAGACAATCTCAGCCTCGAGGGCGCGCCCCTCGGCTGCGGCTCCCTGGCGCTGCGCGGCTTCACGGCCTCTTTTAGCGCCACCGCCGTCGAGCGCCTGCTCGACGCCGACGCGATGCTGGTCGGGCAGACCTGCCTCGATGAATTCGCCATGGGCTCCTCGGGCGAGCGATCCCAGGAGCCCGCCCCGCCCAATCCGTGGCGGCATGATCGGGTTCCCGGGGGGTCGAGCAGCGGCTCGGCGGTGGCCGTCGCCCTCGGGCTTCCCCTCGCCCTGGGCTCCGATACCGGCGGCTCGGTGCGCCTGCCCGCGGCCCTGTGCGGCGTCGTGGGTCTGCGGCCCACCTACGGCCGAGTGTCGCGCCGCGGCCTGGTGGGCTTCGCCTCCTCCCTCGACCAGATCGGTCCGCTGGCCCGACGGGTCGAGGACGTGGCCCTCGCCCTCGAGGTCATCGCCGGTCATGACCCCGCGGACGCCACCTCGAGCCGCCGGCCGGTGGGCGACCTGATCGGCGCCCTCGGGGACGGCCTCGAAGGCTGGCGGGTGGCCGTTCCCGGTGAGATCGCCGCCGAGCCGCTCGAGGACGCGGCCCGCGGGCAGTGGCTGCTCGATCTCGAGCGCCTGCGCGCCCTGGGCGCCGAGCCGGTCGAGGTGTCGATCCCCTCGTGGCGTCACGCCGTCGCCGCCTATTCGGTGCTCGCCTGCGCGGAGGCGAGCAGCAACTTGGCGCGCTTCGACGGGGTGCGATACGGTCTGAGCGCGGCCGCGCCGACGGTGCGCCGATTCAACGCTCACAGCCGCCTCGCAGGCCTCGGCCCCGAGGTGACCAGGAGACTGATGCTCGGAACGTTCGCTCTCTCGGCGTCACCCGCCGACCCGGATTTTCTTCGCCGGGCGCGGCACCTGCGCCGGCGCCTGGGCCGCGAGATAGGCCAGGCCCTCGATCGGGCCGACGTGCTGGTCGCGCCCACCGCGCTGGGCGGCGCCTGGCCCCGCGAAGCCCGGCCCCGCGATGCCTTGAGCGACCTGGGCCAGTCAGGGGGACCCTTTGCCGACGCCCTGACCGCGCCCGCCAGCCTGGCGGGCCTGCCGTCGCTCTCGGTGCCGACCGGCTTCGACGATGAGGGCCTCCCGCTCTCGCTGCAGGTCGTCGGCCCGGCGTTCCGAGAGGATCGCGTGCTGCGCGCCGGGGCGGCCCTCGAGAACGCGTGCGGATTCCCCACCTCGCGGCCCGACGCTTCGACCGCGGTCGAGGAGCGACCCCCGTCTTGAATCGCTCGCACCCTTGGGGATTTCGCAACGCCGCGCGCGCCGCGGCGCTGCTGGCGGCCCTCGCCGCGGTTCTGCTGCTGGCGGCGTCGCCGGCGGTCTCGGCGTCGAGCCTGCGCCGCTCCCTGGGCGACGGCATGGTGGCGACCCTGGACCCGGAGAACGATCTGTGGGTCGAGGCGACGCCTCGCCGAGGCGAGGGCCTGTGGGCCTTTACCCGCCGCCTGACCGGCGACACCGAGGCGCTGGACGAGATCTCGCGTCTCAACCGCAGGCCGCGCCGGCTGATCGCCGGCGTGCGCTACAAGACCCCCTTTGATGTTCTCCGGCCGGAGCTGCAGGTGCGGGTCGTGCAGAAGCTCTTCCCGATCGATCAGCTGGTGGCTGAAGGCTGGCGCTTTCAGGTGCCCGAGGGCCGCAGCCTCACGACCTGGCGGGTGGCCGAGTGGCTCACCGGCCACGGCGGCTCTTTCGAGGCGATCGGCCTGGCCAACAGCCTGCGCGGGGAGTACACCCTGAGGCCGGGGCAGGTGGTGGTGATTCCCGCGGCCCTCCTGCGTCCCGCCTTTCGTCAGCTCCTGCCCGCCACCACCACCCTCGCCGAGGTCCCTCGACCGGCGCCGCCCGAAGCCGGCGATCCGCCTGCCGCGGTCCCGGGCTTTTCGAGCGACGGCGAGCTGCGCTACGTCAGCGACGAGAGCGGTAAATATGCCGTGTATCGCCTCAAAAGCGGCGAGGCCCTCTACTCCTCGGTGGTGGTGCGCTATACCGGCGCGGTGCGCGGGCCGGAGGTCAACACCATCGCCGCCGATCTCGCCAAGCTGAACGGCATCGCCGACGTCAAGGACATGCCGATCGGTCAGCCGGTGCGCATTCCCTTCGACCTGCTGCTGCCCGAGTATCTGCCGGCCGCTGACCCGCGTCGTCAGCTGTACGAGACGAATCGCGCCGCGAGCGCGAAATACAGCAACACCGTGCGCGCCTCCCGCCTTGAAGACATCACGGTGATCCTCGACGCCGGCCACGGCGGTCAAGATCCGGGCGCCAATAAGCAGGGGACCTGGGAGAGCATCTACGTCTATGACGTGATGCTGCGGGTCAAGAAGCTTCTCGAAGCCACCACCTCCGCGCGCGTCGAGCCGACCACCCGAGACGGGCGGGATTTTCAGCTGATCGATCGCGACGTGCTGCCGACGTCGCGCCGCCATGTGGTTCTAACCAAGCCGGAATACCCGATTCGGGACGTCAAGGTGTCGGCCAACCTGCGCTGGTATCTGGCCAACAGCCGCCATCGCCAGGCCGTGAAGCGCTCGGGGGACGACAGCAAGACGATTTTCATCTCGATCCACGCCGACTCCCTGCATCGCTCCCTGCGCGGCGCCATGGTCTATATCCCGGCCACCAGCCTCACCAAAGGCAGCTACGGCAAGACCGCCAAGGTCTACACCTCGCGCCGGGAGGTCAAGGAGCAGCCGCGAATCAACTTCAGCTGGAAGGAGCGCACCCGCAGCGAGGGTCTGTCGCGCCAATTCGCCGAGCAGCTGCTGCGCCAGTTCCGCCGCCAAGGCCTGGCGGTCCATCGCGAGAAGCCGATCCGCGATCGGATCATTCTCTGCCGTCGCTGCCGCGCCTACGTGCCGGCGGTGGTGCGGCGCAACGCCGTGCCGACCAAGGTGCTGATCGAGATCTGCAATCTGAACAACCCGCAGGATCGCCAGCTGGTGCGCACCCGCGCCTACCGCCAGAAGGTGGCGGTCGCCATCGTCGATTCGATCCTGGCCTATTACGGTCAGCCGGCGCTGCCGAGCCCGCCGCCGCGCATCGCCTCGGGCGGCGAGGGCGCCGCCGCGGCGGCTTCGGCCCGAGATCGCTAGAGGACGGCAGCGGGAACCGAATCGCGCCGCGGCGGGTCTTCTCCCCCAAGCAGGCGGCGTCGCCGCCGGCGAAGGCCCCCCTCCCCGAGCGTGATGGAGCTGAGCGTGGAGCGCAAGACCCTGAGAGCAGCCGCCCCGGCAAACGTCACGGCGCCAACCGATGGCGCCGGCCGGTGGCTCGCCACGATGAGCGATGAGGATCTCGTCGAGCGCCACGGCTACGGAGAAGAAGGGGCCTTCGAGGAAATCTACTCGCGCTTCGGCTCGATGGTCTACAACCTCTGCTTCCGCATGTCCGGACGAGCCGAGGTGGCCGAAGATCTCACCCAAGAGACTTTTCTGCGCATCCACCGTCACCTGGCTCGATTCAGCGGCCGCTCGACCCTCAAGACCTGGATCTATCGGGTGACCCTGAACCACTGCCGCAGCAAGCTCGGTCGCAAGCGCTACCCCTCGGTGCCCCTGGCCGAAGAAAACGAGGAGGGCGGCGTACACCTCAAAGACCCGGCCCGCGGACCCGAGGAGCACACCCTGGCCCACGACGCCGCGCGCCGGGTCGCCGCGGGCCTCCACCGCGTCAAGCCGAAGTTCCGCGAGGCCGTGGTGCTGCGCGACATCGAAGGCCTGAGCTACGATGAGATCGCCGAAGTCCTAGGAGTGCGAATCGGAACCGTGCGCTCGCGCATCGCTCGCGGGCGCGAGCAGCTGCGCAAAGCTCTGGAGAAAATGCCGTCATGAAAACCGAGGCCCAAGTCGAGATGCTCTCGGCCTACCTCGATGGCGAGTTGAGGCCGGACGAGAAGGCACGAGTCGAGGCCCTGCTCGAGCGCGATCCCGGCGCCCGGCAGCAGCTCGAGGGCATGCGCTCCATGGTGTCGGGGCTGGGCAGCCTCGAGCGCCTGGCGCCGCCCCCGACTCTAGGTCAGGACGTGACCCGGCGCATCGCCCTGCAGGGCGAGCGGCGCAGCCTGCTCGACCGCGTGGAGGACGGCCTTTCCGGGCTGCAGGGGCAGTCGAATATCTTTTTGATGTTCGCCCTGATCTTCTCCCTCGCGGCGATCACTTTTCTTTTCGTGCAGGGTCTCGAGCGTTCGAGAGACGGCCTTTTGCCGGTGACCTCCGGCGGCGCGGCGGTCCAGGATGATCCCGAGGCCGAGGACGCGCTGCGTCGGCAGATCGCCACCGCCTCGAGCGTGGTCATCGCCGGTCATCTCTTCCAGCGCATGGAGGACGGCCTGTGGGTGGAGGACGGCCTAGGCGCCGAGGAGATCGCCGCGGCGCGCCCGATCGATTTGGCCCGCCAGCCGGCCTGGCTCGAGGAGCGGCCCCGCCTGCGCGGCGTGGCGATGCTCGGCCGCTGCGTGCTGCGCTATGAGGGCGAGATCCTCGAGCTGAGATCGGGCCCGGGCTCGCCGGCGAGCGCCCCTCGGGATTCCGCCGACGAGTGAGCCGCGGCCTGCAGGGTCGAGGCCGCTCCGCACCCGGCGGGGCCCCGCCGATCGGGTCTTCCCGGCCGTAAAGCCGGCGCCTGCAGCGTGCTAGGCTAGCGGCTCCCAGCCGGCCCCGGCGGCGGCGACATCGATCCTGAGATGAGGCACCGCGATGAATATCAATGACCTGCTCAAGATAGCGGTCGAGCGCAACGCATCCGATCTGCACCTGAAAGTCGGCAGCCATCCGATGGTGCGCATCGACGGCGGCCTGGCTCCGATGCCGGAGCTCAAGCGGCTGATGCAGGAAGACACCATTTCGATGGCGTACTCGATCATGAACTCGCGGCAGAAGCAGCGGTTCAAAGAAGAGCTGGATTTAGACCTCGCCTATTCCGTTCCGGGTCTCGGCCGTTTCCGCTGCAATATTTTTCAGCAGCGAGGCGTCGTCGGCCTGGTGCTGCGCGTCATTCCCGCCCGCATCAAAACGATCCGCGAGCTGATGCTGCCGCAGGTGCTCGAGACCATCGCCGAGGAGCGCCGCGGCATGATCCTGTGCACCGGCACCACCGGCTCGGGTAAATCGACGACCCTGGCGGCGATCATCGATCACATCAATGCCGGCCGCAACGAGCACGTGATCACCATCGAGGATCCGATCGAGTTTCTGCACCGCGACAAGAAATCGCTGGTCAACCAGCGCGAGATCGACGTCGATACCCGCGGCTTTGGCAACGCTCTGCGCGCCGCCATGCGTCAGGATCCCGACGTCGTGCTGGTCGGTGAGATGCGCGACTTCGAGACCATCGAAACGGCCCTTCACGCGGCCGAAACCGGGCATTTGGTGTTCTCGACCCTGCACACCCTGGACGCCACGGAGACCATCAACCGCATCATCTCGGTCTTCCCGCCGCACCACCAGAAGCAGATCCGCATCCAGCTGGCTCAGGTGCTCAAGGCCACGATCTCCCTGCGCCTGGTGCCGCGGGCCGACGGCATGGGCCGCGTCCCGGCCGCCGAGGTCCTGGTGGTGACCCCGTACATTCGCGACTGCATCGAAAATAAAGAAAAAACTAAGTTCATTCGCGAGCAGATCGCCGTCGGCACCAGTCAATACGGCATGCAGACCTTCGATCAATCGCTTTTCTACCTCACCAAGGGCGGCCTGATCACCGTGGAAGAAGCGCTCAAGCGCGCCACCAACCCGGACGAGTTCAAGCTGCGTCTGCAGGGCGTGCAGTTCACCTCCGACGAGGCCCTCGAGGAGATGGAAGGCAATATGAGCATCCTCGGCAACGAGGACGATCTGATGAGCGAAGACAACCTTTTCTCGACCGACGACGTCGAGCGCTTCGGCTAGCCGCCCCTGCGCGGCCGGACTTCCTCCCATCTCGACGCCGGCGTCCTGTCGCGACAAGGCCCTGGAGCTTCTGGCTCGCCGGGCCCATTTCCGCCTCGAGCTCAAGCGCAAGCTCGAGCAGCGGCGCTATGAGTCCGAGGAGATCGAAGAGGAGCTCGAGAGGCTGGCCGCCGACGGCTACCTCGATGACGCCGGCACCGCCGAGATCTACCTCGCGGGACGCCTGAGGCGCGGCGGTTTAGGCCCCCGGCGCCTGATTGCCGAGCTGCGGGAGCGAGGCCTCGACGACGAGGCCGCCGCCGCGGCGGTGTGGGCACAGATCGACGATGAGTCGGAGCTGGCAAAAGACGCCGCGGAGAGGTGGCGCCGCGGCCGCAGCGCGCCCAGGGCCACCGCCGCGAGCCTGGCGCGTCACCTCGAGCGCGCCGGATTCCACTCCCACGTGGTGGCCGAAAGGGTGCGCGCCTTCGCCCGCCCACCCGCCGGCGGGGAGGCGGGGTTCGACGAAGACGAGGAATTCGGTTAGAATCGAGGGCCGTTTCGACGTCAGAGCCAGAGGCTCATTCAAGTTCGCAAAGCTCACCCTGGCCTCCCGAAGGGATTTCGGCCTGCTGGAAAACTTTGGCTCAGCTCCTGATCTTCAGGACTCTGATCGCCGGACTCTGGTCGCCAGACTCTGGCTCCAGAAGGCGATTCTTGAGACGGTTTGACCCAGACCAGGCTGCCGACCTCAAGACCCGACATCCGACCCTGGACCTGACATCCGACCCTGGACCCGACATCCGACCCTGGACCTGACATCCGACCCCTGGACCTGACCTCGGAATCTCACCATGAAAGGGAACCGCACTCAAAGCCCTGCCTCGATCCGCGGCTTCGCCTGGACCGCGCTCCTTGCGGCCTGCGCCCTTGTCGCCGCGCCCCGGGCGGCGGACGCCGAGATTCACGTCAAGACCCTCGAAGACGGCACGCAGCTGGTCTACAACGAGACCCCAGTCCAGCGAGCTCGTCGCCACTCGGGCCGCCTGCAGCCGCCGCCGACCGCGGATCTCGGGCGCATGATTCGCCATCACGCTTTCAAACAGGGGCTATCGCCGCGCCTGGTTCAGGCGGTGATCCAGGTGGAGTCGGGCTATAACCCGAAGGCTTTATCCTCCAAGGGGGCGATGGGCCTGATGCAGCTCATGCCCGGCACCGCGAGCATTCTCGGAGTTCGGGATCCCTGGAACTCGGATCAGAATATTTGGGGCGGCGCTCGCTACCTGCGCGAGCAGCTCGAGCGCTTCGGACAGCTGGAGCTGGCCCTCGCGGCCTACAACGCGGGGCCGACCGCGGTGGCGCGCCATGGCGGCATCCCGCCCTATGCCGAGACCCAGCGCTACGTGGAAAAGGTGCTCGGGCTTTACCACAAAAGTCCCCCAAGTCTGGTTCAGGACCACGCTCGGCAAGAGGCGAAGCGACGGGCGCGCACCCGCGATACCCAGGAGCGCGCCCGCAAGGCTGCGGCGCCGCAGGGTAGCGAGGTCTTCGTCACCCGCGACAAGAACAACCGCATCATCTTCACCACCCGTCCGCCGAATTCGCGCTGAGCGGCCGCGAGCCCTCCCTTCTCGGCAGCCCCCGATCTCCCACTTCACGCCGAACGCCTCCCGCGACCTTGCCCCGGGTCGCGAGTCACGGCGGCGCCCCCGGATGCTCAACCTTCCGAATTTCCTGACCCTGCTGCGGATCCTGCTGGTTCCGGTCCTGGTGGTCGTGCTCCTGACCAAGTTCGAGGGCAAGGAGTTCGTGGGCCTGGGGATTTTCCTGCTCGC
>JBCCLG010000191.1:0-8332 GCA_039027015.1 Acidobacteriota bacterium
CGCCGTCCTCCGCCAGCAGGTAGAGCCCGCTGGCCCAGCCGGCAACGCGGTGCACCAGAACCATCGTGAACAGCCCCTGGCGCCACGGGAAAACGCCCCCTCGCGGCGGGCCGGCCGCCGCCAGCACCCGCCCGGCGCGCTCGGCGTCGATCTCCTCTTCGGCGAAGATCGAGCGGCTGCGGCGCTCCCTGAGGACGCCGGCAGGCCACGGGCTGGGCGGCCACGGACGGGCGGCCTCCTGGGTCTCCTGGGGCGCAGCGGCGGCCCGGTCGGCGCTGCGCCGCCGCGCGGCGCGCGACGCCTCGGCGAGGCCGGGCCACTCGCGATGGCGGACGCTCGAGGGAGTCGGCGGGCCGGACGCGTCCACCGGCAGCTCGGCGATCTCGCGCGTCGCCGCCCCGCCCGGGCGAGGAATCGCCGAGGCGCCCGCGGGCAGCACCGCCAGAAGGCACGTTGCCCGCTCGTCCTCGGGGCCCTCACCGCCCACGCCGAGCAGGTCCTCGAGGTCGCGATCGGCGAGATCCAGCCAGCGGACGCGCCAGCCCACAAGAGCCGCGGAGGCCTCGAGCGCCGCGGCGGCGTGGCCGGCGTCTAAATCGCACAGCCGGAACGCCCGCTCGCCGTACTTCCAGGCCGAGCGCCAGGCGAGGGTGGTGAGGCCCACCAGCACGCCGCCGCCGGCGCCGAGGCGGCGCCAGAGAGCCTCGGGAATCTCCCGCCGGCGCTCGAGGGCGTGATCGAACGGGCTGTAGTGGTAAAGCGCGGCGGCCGGACCGGCGGGCTCGAGCCCCGCCGCCAGCAGGTGACACTCCGTGGGATGCAGGTTGCCGGCAGAGGGCGCCACCCGCATGCCGAAGCCGGCGTTGGCCACCCGTCGCCAGCCCACGAGGGCCAGCGAGCGGGCCAGCAGCTCGCCCACGCCCTCGAGATCGAAAGCGGCCCGCGGCGCGCCGCCCGCGGCGCCCTTCGGGAGCGGCAGCGCGAGCGTCGCCGCGCCCGGGTAGCGGCGGAAAGGCACGGGCTCGCTGGCGCGGTCAAAGCGCGCGGGCGCCGCCGCGGGGCGCTGGGGATCGAGGCTGCTGAGCCGGTGGTAGCGGAGCATCTGGGCGACGGCCGGTCGGGACGCCTCCGCGGTCTCCGGGCGGCCCGGGGCGCTCGCCGCCGGAGCCTTCACGAGAGACACCCCAGCACCTCCTCGAGGACTCTGTCCTGCTGGGCGCGGGTCAGATCGACAAAAAGCGGCAGGCGCAGCAGGCGCCCCGCAGCCTCTTCCGCCACCGGCAGCTGCCCGGAGGCCCCGCCCAGCTCGCGGCCCACGGGCTCGAGGTGCAGAGGCGTGTAGTGCTGGCCGGCGATCACCCCGGCGCCGCAGAGCCGCTGGGCGTATCGGTCGCGGGTCTCGCGATCGGCCACCAGGAGATAGAAAATCGAGGCGTTGTCCTGCCGTCGGGGTGAGAGGGGCGGCAGGGCGACCCGGCCCTCCTCGGCCGCTCGGGCGAAGCCGGCGCGGTAGCGCTCGACGTGGCCGCGCAGGGTGGCGAGGGTGGACTCCAGCTTCTGGAGCTGCGCCCACAAATAGGCCGCCGCTAAATCCGAGGGCAGAGCGGTCGTGCCGGGCCTGACCCAATCGTAGCTCGGCGCTTCGCCGCGCAGCACCTGCTGGCGGGTGGTGCCGCGCTCGCGCAGCTGCTCGGCGGCGGCCACCCGCTCGGGATCGCGCAGCACCAGGGCTCCGGCCTCGCCGCCCGTGACGTGGCGACGGGGGTGGAAGCACCAGGCTCCGGCGTCGCCCAGGGTGCCGAGGGCGCGCCCTTCGAGGCTCGCCCCAAATCCCATGGCCGCATCCTCGATCAGCGTCAGCTCGCGCTCCCGGGCCAGGGCTTCGAGGGCCTCGTGGTCCGGCGCGAAGCCGGCGTAGCAGGCGGTCACCAGCGCCCGGGTGCGCGGCGTGACCGCGGCGCGCGCCCGTTCGGGGTCGAGGTTGAGGGTGTCTTGTTCGACGTCGACGAAGACCGGCCGCGCGCCGCGCCTGAGGCACGCGTTGGCCGCCGGCATGTAGTTATAGGTCGGCATCAGCACTTCGTCGCCGGGGCCGAGGCCCTCGAGGTCGACGGCGATCTCGAGGGCCGCGTCCACCGAGTGGGTCAAGAGCACCCGAGGCGCCGCGAAGCGCTCCTCCAGCCAGCGCTCCACTCGCCGGGTGAAGGGGCCGTCACCCTCCGGCGCGCGGCTCTCCACCACCTCGGCGAGGGCGCGAAGCTCGTCGCCCACCGAGTGACCCGGCAGAAAGGGAACCTCGATCTCGGTTCTGGGCTTGCTGGACACCTTCATCCTCCCGCGCCGCCTCAGCCCCAGGGCGGCGGCATCAGAAACGGCTCTTTCACTCCGCCCTGAGCCGCCGCGAGGCGGGCGCCGCCGAGGTAGGGGAAGGCCGCGGGCGCGTTGCCGTAAAGCCCAGGGATCACCACGCGCACGACCGAGAGCCCGGAGGCGGCCACGTCGGGGGTGGTGACGTCGACGCAGACCGGGCGGTAGCCGCGGGAGACGAAGTGATCGACCAGCTCCCGGCGGCCGCCAGTGAGGGTCGGCAGGTCCTCGAGGCGCTTGCCGACGGCGCCGCGCAGGCGGGCGGCGAGGGGCTCGCGCATCGCCGGATCCAGGTGGATCTGCAGATGGCAGAGAAGATCCCAGGCGTCGCGCCAGTCGTTTCGATAGGAGCTCCGGTAGGCGCGGTCGGCGCGCCAGGGCTTGACCCCGAGGCCCTCGGCGCCGGCCGCCACCCGCTGCATGTAGGAGCTGGTGGGATCGGCCAGGATGCGGCAGGTCAGGAGGAGCTGAAAGGCCTCCGCCGCGGCCTTGAGCGCGGCGGCCGCGGGCTCGGGGCGGCAGGCCAGGCCAAGAACGGGGATATCTTGCGCTTCGTCATAGGCCAGGGCGCCGACCACCGCCGCCCCCAGCTCGCTCGGGATTTCGAAGAAGCGCATGCTCACCGACTCGGCGCGCACCCGATGGGTTACGAAGCCCGGCACCTCGAGCTCGGGCAGGGGATCCCCGCGGTGCCACGCCACGCTCATGGCGTCGCGCTCGAGAATCTCCAGCATGGCCGAGACCTCCGCCCGCTCCCGGGTGCCGCCGGTGGCGATACCGGCATAGGGCGTGGGGTGAGTGCGCGGCTCGCCCGCGGTGGGGGCGCCGAAGAAGAAGGTGACCCACACGAGAGAGGCCGGCACCCACACCGGCGAACCGTCGACCAGGCTCTCGCCCGCCGCCCACAGCATCGGCAGATCCCGGCCCATGGGCACAAAGGGGAAGCCGGGCTGCGCGTATTGGGCCGCGCTGAAAAGCGCCAGCTCGTCGGGGTCCACGGCGGCGTCGCCGGATGCCCGCAGGTCGCGCCAGGAGCCGCGCCGCAGGCCTTCGGGCACCAGGTTGCCGCAGTAGCGCTCCACGGCCTCCCCCGCCGCCGCCGCCCGCGCGGCGGCCGGGTCGTCCCAGGCGAAGCCGCCCGACTCCCGGTCGCTCGTCCACGGGCTGAACCGCTGGGCGTCGCTGCACAGGGCGTGGGCGCGATGCAGGCGGCGCGGCATCTCGGCGGGCAGCGGCGCGGGCTCGAGACTCCTGATCAGGCCGAAGCGGGGATCGATGAGCGGCTCGAAGGGGCTGCCCGGCCGCCCGTTCGGCGAACGGAGGCTCTGGCCTTGCTTCTGGACTTGAAGGGGGCTCATGGCGGCCGACCTCAGGTGTGCGGCATGGGCGCCAGCACCAGATCCTCTTCAGCCACAGGCTCCCCGAACCACCCGAGGCGCACCGGGTCTTCGTAGAGCCTGCGCCCGCCGAGGGCCGGGAAAGCCGCCGGCGCGTTGCCGTAAAGGCCGGGAACCACCACCCGCACCACCGCCAAACCCACCGAGGCGACGTCGGAGGTGGTGACGTCCACGGAGTAGGCCTCGAGCCCCTCGGCTCCCAGCCGCCGCAGGTAGGCGCTGCGCAAATCGAGCTTCTCCCGATCGCCCAGGCCGGGCACCGAGGCGATCGGCCGGAGGGGAACGTCGCGCTCAAAGCGCTCGAGGTGCA
This sequence comes from Acidobacteriota bacterium, assembly GCA_039027015.1. Taxonomy (GTDB): domain Bacteria; phylum Acidobacteriota; class Thermoanaerobaculia; order Multivoradales; family J023; genus JAUIJL01. The sequence continues at coordinate 4,075 of JBCCLG010000191.1, forward strand.
CCCGCATGCGCGGATCGAGGTAGAGCTGGGCGTGACAGCCGAGGTCGACCACGTCGTGCCAGTCGTCGCGAAAGTTCTCGGTGTAGCCGCGGTCGCGCCGGTAGCCCTTATAGACCCGCTGATCGAGCAGGCCCTCCTCCATCATTTTCCAGATGCGGCCCTCGGGCTCGAGCATCTCGCGGCTGTAGCCGCGCAGGTGCACCGCCTCGGCCAGGGATTTGAGCGACGCCGCCACCGGGTCGGGCCGGCAGGCCACCCCGAGGGCCACCAGATCGTTTTTGGGGTCGCGCATCAGGCCGCCGACGACCGGCACCCCGAAGACGTTCTCGATCGCGAAGAGCCGATACTCGAGGGGCTGGCTGTCCAGCGTCCGAGGCGCCATGGCCGCGGCCACCGCCGGCGCGCTGTGGAGGTCCAGGGGCCTCGGCGGTGCGCCGGAGGTCCACCACACGGTGATCGCGTCGCGCTCGATCAGCTCCTCGAGGGCGGAGCGCTCGGCGTCCTCGCGGCCGACGCCGGTGGCGATGCCCGAGAGATTGACGAAGTGGGTTCGGGGCTCTTCCGCCAGGGAGTCGACCAGGTAGTTGGGATAGACCATGGACGCCGGAACCCACGCGTCGTCGCCCGAACCCAAATGCCGGCCGGCGACCCAGAAAACCGGCAGATCGCGGGTGAAGCGCACGAACGGGAAACCCGGCGTGGCGTGCTGACGCTCGGAGTAGAGGGCCAGCCGCTCGGGATCCACCGCGCGCTCGCCCGCCGCAGACAGCTCCTCCCAACTCGCCTTGCGCAGAGTTCGAGGCACGAAATTGCCGCAGTAGCGCTCCACCGCCTCGCCGATCGCCGCCCGGCGAGCGGCTTCGGGGTCGTGGAACGAAGTGCCGAGGGAAATTCGGTCGCCGTACCACTGGCCGAGCTTGCGGGAGTTGTTGACCCGCCCGTGGAAGGAGACCAGCGAGGCGGGCTCGTCGTCCTCGAGCTGTTTGGGGTGCAGGCCGAGGACGACGCCGAAGCGCTCGTCCACGAGGCGCGCGTAGTCGGGGGTTCCTGTGGCTCGATCGGCGGCGGATGAGTCGAGAATCATGACTGTTTCTCTCCGATGTAGAGGACCTGGTCACTCATGCCCAAAACGTGGGGATCCGAGGCGGTTTGAAAGACGAGATCGAGCAGCCTGGCGCGCACGGCGGGGTCTCGACCCTCGAGGCCGCTCCAGGTGCCGGGCTTCGACCACACCGACGTCACGCCGCTCGAGGCCACGAGGGCGCGCTGGGAAAAGCCGCCGTGCTCCGCGAAGAGGGGCGCGACCTCCTCGATGCGGCAGAACCAGCTGCTTTTGAGCTGGGGCGAGCGCACCTTGCCCAGCTCGCCACTCTCGAGCAGGCGCTCGAGCTCCGCGAGCTGAGCGTCGGGTGCGGCCGGGTCGGTGACGAAGGTGTGGAGCGCCATGCTGAGCCAGAAGGTGCGCGGCATGAGCGAGGCGAAAATCAGCCCGCCCGGGCGCAGCACCCTCGACGCCTCGTAGACCGCCCGCCGGCGCTGCTCCGCGGCCTTGAGGTGGTAAAAGGGCCCCAGGGCGACCACCGCGTCGAAGCTGGCGCCGGAGAAGCGGCCGAGATCGAGGGCGTCTAAAACCTCCACCGACTCAACTCCCGCACCCTCGCCGGCTGCGGCGCCAGCCTTCGCCTCGGCGACCGCGGCCCGCGCCAGCTCCACCTGCACGGGGGAGAGGTCGCCGGCACTCACCCGGTGGCCGGCGCGGCCGAGCTCGATGGCGTAGCGGCCCGGCCCGGCGCCGACGTCGAGAATGCGGCTCGCAGGCCGCAGGTGCTCGACCATCAGCGTGCGGTGCACGTGCAGCTCGCACGGAAAGGCGTCGAGCCGGGTGGTCTGATAGCTCGACCAGGTGTCGTAAAGCTCTCGGACGGCGGCGGTCACGCTACTTCTCCAGGACGGGCAGCCTCCGGCTCTCCGGGCAGCACCGGCAGCTCGAGGCGGGTGGGCAGCAGCGGACCCCAGTGAACCGTCTGCAGCGCCCGCCGGGCCGTGCTGCCCGAGAGGCGGTCTTCGCCGGAGGCCAGAGTGCGGGCGTAGGACGGGAAGGCGCTGCTGGTGATCTCGAGGCGCAGCCTGTGGCCGGCGGCGACGGTGAACGCCACGGGGGAGAGGGGAATCTCAAACGGGAAGGGCCTTCCCGGGCGCAGCGCCTCGCCGCGGCGCCGAAGCGCCCGCTCGGCGTCGACCAGGCCGTGGGCGAGGTAGAGCGAGCGCCCGTCGGGCAGCACCTCGAGCACGCGGGCCACCCAATCGGTGGACGGGGCGTCGGTGCTCGCCCACAGCAGCACCCGAGCCTCCCCCAGCCACCGGCAGGGCGCCATGAGGGGCGGGCCTGTAAAGCGCACCGCGTCGGCGCGCCCGGCGAGATCGCTCTCGTCGAGCGGCGCGCGGCGGGCCGGATAGGGATCGTCGGGGTCGTAGGGGAAGGTCGCGAAGCCGGCCTCGCCGGGGGCCTCTCTCGACAGCTCGGTCGGCGACGCGGCGTGCCAGATCAGCCGGCCGGAGGCCGCCGCGGGATCGAGCTCGAGCCAGCGGTTCTCGCCGCCTATAAAAACCTGGGGAGCCCGCGGGTTGGCAAGCGGCTCGGGCGCCTTCTCCTCGCCCGGCGGGCGCGGGCTGCCGAGCACCTCGCGCAGCCACTCGGCCTGGAAGGCGCCCAGGGGGAACCTGGACGCCGCGCCATAGTCGCGCTCGCCGTAGCGGCTCGGCCTGGAGCCCGAAAGCTGATGGGTCCACGGCCCGAGGACCAGCCCGCGGGCCGGCCTTGGGTTGCAGCTGGAGCCGGCCACCGCCCACTGGCGCAGGGTCTCGGCGCAGAACGGATCGTGCCAGCCGCCCACGTGCAGCGCCGGTACGTCGAGGGTCGCGAGCTCGGCGAGATCGAGGGGCGGCGCGGCGTCGGGCCCGGCCGCGGCCGCGGGCAGCCAGCCGGGCAGCGAGGCCCACAGCCTGGAGGGAAGATCGGCCACCGGCAGGTGGCGCAGCATCCCGGGCTCTGACCGCAGCATCGCCTGCACCAGGCCGTCGCGAGAGCAGCGCGCGTCGCCGTGGGTCAGCCACCAGGAGACGTGGCCGAGGAGAGGGAGCACCCCGCCGTCGGGCCCGGGGGAGAAGTCCACGGGCCGCATGGCGGGTACCGCTGAGATCACCGCGGCCACGGCGGGATGGCCCGAAAGCGCGGCGGCCCAGGCGGTGTAGGCGCCGTAGGAGCCGCCGGCGAGCGCCACTCGGCCATCGCACCACGGCTGCCCGCTCACCCATTCGACGGTCTTGAGGCCGTCTTCGCGCTCGTTCTCGAAGGGCCGCCATTGGCCGCCCGAGTCATAGCGACCGCGCACGTCCTGCACCACGCAGCCGAAGCCCTGCTCCACCCAGCCGAGAGCCTCGGGCCGATGCTGGGCCTTGCCGAGGTAGGTGCGCAGGATCACCGCCGGCCGGGGGGCGGCCCGCGGCCGGTAGACGTCGCTCGCCAGGCTGACGCCCCCTCCCGCGGAGATCTCGACGCCTGCCTCGACAGCGGGGGCCTCGGCGGCGGCCGGCGCGCCGCCGCGGGAGGGGGCCTTGACCCCCGGGGCCGTCCTCATCTCAGGGCAGGCTTTCGGTCATCAGGCCGCGCGGCACCGGCAGCACGGGGTGGCGACGCCACGCGCCGGTGGGCGGGTGGTAGGCCAGCTGGTGTCCGTGGCTCGGCGGACGCTCGCCGCGAGCCACCGCCAGAATGTCGCTCGCCAGGGTGCCGGCGATCACCGCGACGCTTCCCGCATCGGGCCAGACCACCGGCGTCACGCCCTCACCGAGGTCGAGATAGCGCCAGTAGGCCTCCAGACCGTCGGGATGCGCGTCGGCGGCCAGACGCCGATCGCGCGCGTCGCGGTAGGAGGGCGTTGCCGGGTCGCTCGGAGAGTAGTAGGGGCCGATGTAGAAGCTGTCGCCCTCGGCGTAGCAGCCGTGCCAGGCCGCGCCGCTCGACCGGCACCAGGCGTCGAGGCGCTGCCAGGCCGCGTCGGGCAGCCAGCCCGCGCAGGCCACCACCAGATCGAGATCGTCCGCCGAGGCCGGGAGGTCGCCCGGCGCCACCGGGTTCGGCTCCCCGAGGCCCGCCGAGCGCAGCACCTCGCCCAGCGCTTCGGCGATCGGCCCTTCTGCCACCAGGGACACCGCCAGATCGGCGTTGGGCGAGTCGGCGGCGGCGCCGGTCGCCAGC
>JBCCLG010000192.1:0-8302 GCA_039027015.1 Acidobacteriota bacterium
AGATCCCACTGCAGCACCGCAGACATGGCAACCGCCAGCTGAGGGAGGCCCCCCGCCTTCTCGACGTCGTTGAAGAGAAAGGTCTCGAGGCTGCCGGAGATATGCCGCGTCTCGACGCTGCGCACGAATTCGCGCATGGACGATCGCCAGCTGCCCTGCCGGCGCTCGAGCGTCACCCAGCCCTTGCGCTCGAGACGCAGGCGCAGGCGCTCGAGGTCACCCTGGCCATCGCGATAGGCCAGACCCGCTTCGCCGCTGCGTATGCGGCGGAAGTCCAGATGCTCGGACAGGGCCGCCAGCGCCGGCTGGATCTGGCCGGGCTCGACGCCCTCCTGGCGCAGGAGCTGACCCATGGTTTGCCCGCGCTCGAGGGCAAAGAAGCTGGGTACCCTGAGGGCGCGCAGCGCCGGATCGGCGCTCGCTGCCCGGGGGGCCGTCAGGAGCTGATGATAGGGCCGGGTGCTGACCACCGTCAGGGCTCCGCTTTGCCGCAGCGCCCGCTCGGTCCACCACGAGAGCCCCGCGGCAAGACCGATCAAAACCGTTACGAGTGCAGCCCGATAGCGCCGCCGAACCGAGAGCAGGGGAGTTTTCAGCATGCAGCCAAAATCCTACCACAGAGAGGCCATTAAGCCTCTCTAAGGATTGAACTTGTGGCTCCGGGCGCTAACCGCGCTAGTCGCTGCTGCTCTTGTCGGCCAGAGCGATCTGCGTCTTGGCGCGGCGGATGGCGACCATGCGCTCATCCGCCCACATTTCTTCACTGCCCTTAAACGGCATGGCCTCGGCGCTGACCAAGGCCTCCGCGGCCTGCTGACGGTCTATCTCGCCCGCCCGCTTGGCCTGCTCGGTGAGGACCGTGAGCTTGTTGTCGACCATTTGGGCAAAGCCACGGTCGACGTAAAACGACTCGACCTCGCCGTCCCTCTCAACGCGCAGCGTGCCGATTCCGAGCTGACAGAGCAGCGGCGAGCGGCCCTTGAGGATGCCGATCTCGCCATCGTGCGCCGGAATGGCCACGAAGGTTGCGTCGTCCGCCTCGAGCACGGAGCGTTCCGGGGTGACGATCGAGCAGGAGAAGGTTTGGGTCGCCATGGGTACCAGGTCCTAGGTATAGGCAGGGCAGGAAGGGGCAGCCGGCCGATCAGGCCGCTGATTTCTTGGCGTTCTCGGCGGCCTCTTCGATAGCGCCGACGTACATAAAGGCCGACTCGGGGAGGTGGTCCCACTTGCCGGCGCACAGCTCCTCGAAGGAGCGGATCGTGTCGTCGCGCGAGACGTAGTTGCCGGCGAAGCCCGTGAACTGCTCGGCCACGTAGAAAGGCTGCGAGAGGAAGCGCTCGATACGGCGCGCCCGATCGACCACCAGCTTGTCCTCCTCGGACAGCTCCTCGACGCCGAGGATGGCGATGATGTCCTGCAGATCCTTATAGCGCTGCAGGATCTGCTGCACCGAGCGGGCGACCTGGTAATGACGCTCGCCGATGTACTCGGGGGCCAGGATGCGGCTCGAGGACGCGAGGGGGTCCACGGCTGGGTAGATACCCTTCTCGGAAATCGAGCGCTCCAGGTTCACCGTCGAATCGAGGTGAGCGAAGGCGGTGGCGGGAGCCGGATCGGTGTAGTCATCCGCCGGAACGTAGATCGCCTGAATCGAGGTCACGGCGCCGGCGCTGGTCGACGTGACGCGCTCCTGAAGCTCACCCATCTCCGTGCCGAGGGTCGGCTGATAGCCCACCGCCGAGGGCATGCGGCCGAGCAGGGCCGAGACCTCGGAGCCGGCCTGGGAGAAGCGGAAGATGTTGTCTACAAAGAGCAGCGTGTCCGCGCCGGTCTGATCGCGGAAGTGCTCGGCCATGGTCAGAGCGGAGAGCGCCACGCGCAGACGGGCGCCGGGGGGCTCGTTCATCTGGCCAAAAACCATCACCGTTTGATCGATGACGCTCTTGCCGGTATCGCCGATCTTGGCTTCCTGCATTTCGAGCCAGAGGTCGTTGCCCTCGCGCGTCCGCTCGCCCACGCCCGCGAAGCAGGAGTAGCCGGAGTGGAAGCGAGCCAGGCGGGCGATGAGCTCCTGAATGATCACGGTCTTGCCGACACCGGCGCCGCCGAACAGGCCGGCCTTGCCGCCGCGCACCAGGGGGCAGAGGAGGTCGATGACCTTGATGCCGGTCTCGAAGATCTCGGTCTTGGGAGAGAGCTTCTCGAGGGTCGGGGCTGGCTGGTGGATCGAACGCTGGCTGGAGGCCTTGACCTCGCCGCGGCCGTCGATCGGCTCGCCGACGAGGTTGAACACGCGCCCGAGAACCTCTTCGCCCACCGGCACGGTCACCGGCTCGCAGGTGTCGATGATGTCTTTGCCGCGCTGCAGGCCGTCGGTCGAGCCCAGAGCCACGGCGCGGATGCGACCGCCGCCCAAATGCTGGGCCACCTCGCACCACAGGGTCTCGGTGACGGATTCGCCCATCACCTCGCTCGTAACCTCAACTTTGAGGGCGTTGTAGATCGCCGGGAGGCGTCCCTCGTCGAACTGAGCGTCGAGGGTCGACCCGATGACCTGCGTGACCTTGCCAACGTTCTTCTCTGACATCGTGATCCTCGTTTCTGACTTGGCGGGAAATCTGATTTCGAATGAAGCGATCGTTCCTGGAGGGGTGCTCGCCGACCGGCTCTAACCTTCGAGCGCGTTGACGCCGCCGATGATGTCGAGCAGCTCCATGGTGATGTGGGTCTGGCGGGCGCGGTTGTACTGGCGGCTGAGCGACTTGATCATGTCGCCGGCGGCGTCGGTAGCGGCCTTCATCGCCACCATCCGGGCCACGTGCTCGGACACCACGGCCTCCATGAAAGCCTGGAAGAGCCTCATGCGCACGCTGGCCGGCAGCAGGGCGTCGAGCAGCTCCTCCGGCTCCGGGGAGAAGTCGAACTGGGTGCCGACGCCCTTGGCTCCGTCGGCTTCCTCCTCGGACGCCGGCGACTCGAGGGGCAGGAGCTGCATGACGGTCGGGAATTGGCGGCCCGCCGACTCAAAAGCCATGTAGGCCACGTGCACCGAGTCGATCTCCCCGGCCACGAATTGCTGGATCAGGTCGTTGGCGATCGGCTCGATCTGATCGAAGCGCGGGTCGTCCGCCAGATCGGTGATCGAGCGATGCACCTCGCGGCCGAGAAACCGAAAGTAGCCCGTGCCCTTCTTGCCGATCATGTGGACGTCGACCTGGCGATCCTCGGCCTGCCCGTCCAGGTGGGCGATGGCGTTGCGCAGAATGTTGGCGTTGTAGCCGCCGCACAGGCCTCGGTTGGAGGTGATGACCACCAGGGCCGAGCGATCGCTCGTCGGGGTGTGCATCAAAGGATGATCGGCGCTGCCTGCGGCGCTCGACAAATCGGACACCAGCTCGCCCAGCTTGTCGCTGTAGGGCTTGGTGGCGACCGCCCGCTGATTGGTCGCCTGGAATCGAGCGGTCGCGATCAGCTGCATGGTGCGCGTGATCTTGCGGATGTTGCGCACCGCCTTGCGCCGCTTGACGAGAACTCTACGATTGGCCATCGCTCAGATCCTTAGAAGCCGGTGCCGCCCGCGGGAGCGCTTCTCGCTCAGGGGAAGCGCTCGAGGAAGTCGGGCGACACGGCGGCCTGGTGAGGAAGAAGTCGGAGTCAGCTCTTCTGGCCCCAGTGGGTCTTGTAGTTCTCGATCACTTCGGTGAGCTTCTCCGCCAGTTCATCGGACAGCTTGCCCGTGTCCTCGGCTTCCTGGATCACCTCGGGATGCTCGTCGACGAAGTGCTGGATCAGGTCGCCCTCGAACTCGAGTACCCGATCCACCGGCAGGCTGTCGAGCATGCCGCGGGTGCCCGCGAAGATGCTGATCAGCTGGTGGGCGTAGGAGAACGGCGAGTACTGGGCCTGCTTGAGCAGCTCGACCATGCGCTTACCGCGATCGAGTCGCGCCTGCGTCTCGGCATCGAGGTCGGTACCGAGCTGAGCGAAGGCCTCCAGCTCGCGGAAGGACGCCAGGGTCAGACGCAGGGAGCCGGCGATCTTCTTCATGCCCTTGCGCTGGGCGCTGCCGCCGACTCGCGACACCGAGATGCCGACGTTGACCGCGGGCCTGACGCCGGCGAAGAAGAGGTCGGGCTCGAGGTAGATCTGACCGTCGGTGATCGAGATCACGTTGGTCGGAATGTAGGCCGAGACCTCGCCCTCAAGGGTTTCGATCACCGGCAGGGCGGTCATCGAGCCGCCGGAGTCCTGGAAGTAGTGCAGGCGGCACTTATCCTTATCGTCCATGGACTCGAGCCACGCCTCGGCGCGCTCGCGGCCCTCATGACGATGGTAGATACCGCTCGGTTCGTCGGGACGATGGCCCTCGTCGGCGCCCATGCCGTCCGGGTGGGCGACGGCGGCGCCGCGATCGCGGGAGTCCTCCGGCGTGTCCTTCGGCACGACGGCGTATTCGTCGCGAAGCTTGACGGCGCGCTCGAGCAGACGGGAGTGCAGGTAGAAAACGTCGCCCGGGTAGGCCTCGCGGCCCGGCGGGCGGCGCAGCAGGAGCGACAGCTGACGATAAGCCTGCGCCTGCTTCGAGAGATCGTCATACACCACCAGGGTCGCCTTGCCCTCGGAGTACATGAAGTACTCGGCCATGGCGGCGCCGGAATAAGGGGCGATGTACTGCAGGGGGGCCGGGGTCGAGGACGACGCCGAGACGACGATGGTGTAGTCCATGGCGCCGTTTTCGCGCAGCTTCTCGACCACCGAGGCGACCGTCGACTCTTTCTGGCCGACCGCCACGTACACGCAGATGACGCCGGTGTCCTTCTGGTTCAGGATGGCGTCGATAGCGATCGCCGTCTTGCCGGTCTTGCGGTCGCCGATCACCAGCTGACGCTGACCGCGGCCGATCGGGATCATCGAGTCGATGGCCTTGAGGCCGGTCATCATCGGTTCGCCCACCGGCTGGCGGGCGGCGATGCCCGGGGCCTTGAACTCGAGCGGCCGGGTTACGGGCGCTTCGATGACGCCCTTGCCGTCGAGCGGTCGGGCCAGGGGATCGACTACGCGACCGACCAGGGACTCGCCCACCGGCACCGAGAGCAGGCGACCGGTGCGACGCACCTCGTCGTTTTCGCGAATCTCGAGGTAGTCGCCCATGATCACGACGCCGGCGGAGCCTTCCTCCAGGTTCAGCACCTGTCCGAACTGATTGCGCTCGGGGAACTCCACCAGCTCGCCGGCCATGGCGTTGGCGATGCCGTAGACGCGCGCGATGCCGTCACCGACCTCGAGCACTTTGCCCACCTCGGCGACGTCGATCTCGCTCCGGTATTGCTGGATCTCTTCGGCGATCACCGAGGAGATTTCATCGACCTTGAACTTCATCGACTTTTTCCTTTTGCTTCGAGCGCCGGCCCGGCGGGTGTCGGGATCTCAGGGTCCGGCATGGGTGCTTCCTGACGCCGCCGCGGCCGCTCAGTCTTCGATCAGGGCATCCTCGCGGGTGCCCAGAATTTCGCGATCGGCCAGATCGAGCAGCAGCTTGCGATATTTGTTGACCTCGTTCTTGACGCTGGCGTCGATCTTCTTGTCGCCAACCCGCAGCACGATGCCGCCGATCAGCGAGGGATCCACGACCTCCTGAAGCGCCGGCTGGCGACCCGAGAAACGCTCGACCGTCTCGACGACGCGCGCGCGAATCTCATCGGTTAGCGGCACGGCGGTCGCCACCTGAACATCGACATGGCCCCGCAGGTCCTGATGGTCTTGCCGATAGGTCTCGGCAATGGCCGGCAGAAGGCTGAGGCGCCCCTTGGCGTTGACCACCTGCAGGGTGTCGACCAGCAAATCCGAAAGCCGGCCGCGAAACATCTTTTCGATAGACGACGCGCGCGCCTCCTCGTCGACCATGGGGCTCGACACGAAGTGGCGAAAGCTCTCGTCGCTCGACGCATATTCGGCGAGCCAGGCCAGCTCTTCGAGAGCCTCCTCGGCCTTCCCACCCTCTTCGGCAAGAGCCAGCAGCGCTCGGCTGTAGACGCGGGCGACGGCGATGTCTTCGTCGTTGATCTTGGCCATCGTAGACCGGGCCCCTTTCGGGTCAGTTGGCCTCTTCGGACAGCTGGCTCAGCGCCTCGCTGATCAGCTTCTCGTGGGCTTTGGCGTCGAGCTCTCGACCGACGATGCGCCCGGCGATTTCCGACGCCATCAGGCCCGAACGTTCGTAGAGATCTTTGACTGCGGTCTCGCGGGCGATGCCGATCTCGCGCTTGGCGCGCTCGATCATCTTGTCCGCTTCGGCCCGGGCGTCCTCCTCGATGCGCTGACGCGTCACCTCGGCGTCGCGGCGCCCTTCTTCGACGATCGACGTGGCTTCAGCCCGCGCCTCCGCCAGACGCTCTTCGTATTCCTTGAGGCGCGCTTCGGCGGATTCGCGATCCTTCTTCGCCTGCTCGAGGGAATCCCGGATGAACGACTCGCGCTTCTCGAGCGTGTCCTGCAGCGGTCCCCAGGCGAATTTGCCCAGCACGAAGACCACGAGACCGAAGGTGATCAGGGTCCACAGAATATTGCCGAGGTCGCCGCCGAAGACATTCATCTCGACGTCTTCACCGCCAGCCGCCCAAGCGGGCAGAGCGGCGAGCAGCAGGGTCAGTCCGAGAGCGGAGAGGCTCAGGAGCCGCGCTCTAGATCGATTCCTGGTCTGTCGCATGCTTCGATTTTCTTTCTTCATGGCCGCGCGATGGCGGCGTTGTACGGCCGGAGGGGCGCCCTCGCTTATCTCAAGAAAGGGCGCCCGTCTCCGTGCAGCTGGCGTTCGCAGGTTCTCAAGCGGCGTTCAAACCGAGCTCGCATGGATCTTCGCTTGCGAGAGCGGAGACGACAGCATGGAGTACCCGGCGAGAGTCAGCGGCTAGAGGGCCAGAAAGCCGACGACGACGGCGAAGAGCAGACCCGCCTCGATCATGGCGGCGGTGATCAGCATCGCGGTGGAGATCTGACCGGCAACCTCGGGCTGGCGAGCCATCGCCTCGGTAGCGCTGCTACCGATGCGGCCGATGCCCATGCCACCACCAACGACGGCGAGACCGGCACCGAGCGGGCCACCGATCTTGCCGAGGGCGCTGACGGCCTCACCGTCCTGCGCAAAGACCGCCGGGGCGACCATGAGAGCCAGACCCGCAATCACCATAAAAAGCGACACCTTAGCGAGCTTCTTGTTCATCTTCCTCTAGGTCCTTTCGTTGCCATAGCGCCGGCGCTCGCCGGCAGAAGGCTCGTTTTTCGCGCCGGAGACCCGTCAATGGGCCTCGTCGTGATGCAAGTTCACCGACAAGCCGATGAACAAAGTTGTTAGGTACGTGAAAATGAAAGCTTGGAGAAACGCGACGAAAATCTCGAGCATCGTGACCGCCACCGCGCCTATCACCAGCGGTATGACGACGCTGAGGCCGACCACCGGTCCGAGGGTCGTGCCGGCCTTGAGAATCATGATGATCAGAACCGCCAGCAGCACGTGGCCCGACACCATATTGGCGAAGAGACGCAGGGCGAGAGCCACGGCTTTACCAAACGTGCCGACCACCTCGATGAACACCATGAACGGCGCCATCCAGCGCGGGCCGGGCGCGAAGTGCGCGAGGTAGTCCTTGCCGCCGAAGCGCAGGCCGTTGAACACCATCATAAAAAGGACGATGCCGGCCATCGTGGCGGTGACCCAAATATTGCCGGTGGGAGTTCCGCCGATCGGCAGACCCACGACCACCGGCGAGATGGCGGCAAGAGGCAGCAGCCCCATGAGGTTCATGGTGAGCACGAAGAAAAAGGTCGACCAGATGAACCGGATGAAGCGGGGGGCATAGGGGCCAAGGTGGGCCTCAGCCACGTCTTTGCGCCAGTACTCGCAGACCATCTCCACGAAGCTGCCGAAGCCGGAGGGTACCAGGGCATCGATTCCGCCCTTGCCTTGGCGCCTGCGCGCAAAGGCCGGGAAAGCCAGGCAGAGCAGGAGGGCGCCGAGAATCATGATCACGATCTGATCGCTCAGCACCGTGATGATGCCGCCGGGAGCAAAGATGTCGTGCTCGAACGGGATCTCGATCTTTTTGATCGGATGAGGCACCACGTGGCTCATGGGGTTGTCGCCGGCGGCCTGGAATTTCATCGACGGATTACCTCGGATGACTTCTGAAGGTGAGGCTACTGTTGAGGCAGTGCGGGTCACCCACTAACTGCCTTGTTTTGCTTCATAACATGCTTCCTTCCAGTGTTAATAGGCGAGATCAGGGTTGACCTTGTTTGGTGG
>JBCCLG010000193.1:0-8271 GCA_039027015.1 Acidobacteriota bacterium
CATGACCAGGTCGTTCCAGTTGCGCTGGTTTTCCAAATCGTGCTCGAGGCCCTGCTCCTCGGCGAGGGTGAAACGCTTGACCGCCGGCGTCTTGCTGGTGGCCTGAAACAGCCAGTACGCCTCCGCCTTCAGCGCCTCCTCGATCGGCAGATCGATCGATTCATAGACCGCCTGCTTGCAGGCGTGGATCGATTCCGCGGGGAAGCGCGCGATGCGCTTGGCCAGGGTGTCCACGTACTCCCCGATCTCGTCCGGGTCGAGCGCCTTGTTGATCGTGCCGTAGGCCTCGGCCTCGTCGGCGCCAAAGTCGCGGGCGCTCAGGATGATCTCGAGCGCGCGGCCCAGCCCCACCTGGCGCGCCATGCGGGAGGCGCCGCCGCCGCACGGCAGGATGCCCAGCCCCACCACCCTCTGCATGAACGTCAATTTGCCGCGCGCTGCAAAGCGCATGTCGCAGGCCAGGGCGAACTCGTGACCGCCGCCGCGCGCGAAGCCCTCGAGCTTGGCGATGGTGGCCTGGGGAACCTTGCTGATGCGCTCCAGGACCGACTGCAGATCGAGCAGCTCCGCGTCCTCGCGAGAGACGGCCTCGGTCGAGAGATGCTGGAGCAGCTCGGTATCGTAATGACACACCCAGATCTCCGGGTGCGCCGACTGGAAAACGACCACCTTGATAGACCGATCCAGCTCGAGCCTCATGGCTAGCGTGTTGAGATCGGCCAGCATCGGCGCGCCCTGAACGTTGACGGGCGGATAGTCGAACGTCACCGTGAGAACGCCCTCATGCGGCTCAGCCTGAAAAGTCGTGAATCCTTCGTACTTCATGATTCCTCCTTGGACCCTCGTGATTTCTTGGACCCTGGTGATGCGGAAGCTCTTTGGCTCGGTGGGGAGAAACTAGGCCCTATTCATTATTTTGACAAGTACCCACATTTTTGTAAGTATCAAAACAACGCGGCACCGAACCCCCGAAGCGAGGCTCCAACACCCATGGCGCGAAACTACTGCTGGAAAACAGGCTGCGACGTCGAGGCGACTCTGAGCGTGATCGGCGGCCGCTGGAAGCCGGTGCTGATCTGCCATCTCCTGGCGGGCCGCAAGCGCTTCGGCGAGCTGCGGCGGCTGACCCCCAACGCCACCGAGCGCATGATCACCCTCCAGCTCCGCGAGCTAGAGGCCGACGGCGTGCTCTCGAGGCACGTGTACGCCGAGGTGCCGCCGCGGGTCGAGTACGAGCTGACGGACTTCGGCCGTTCCCTCGAGCAGATCCTCGCGCCCATGCAGGACTGGGGGCGCGGCTTCAAGGCGCGCCGCCTGGCCGAGGAGTCCTCGGCCGAGGCGCAGGCCTGACCCTCGGCCTCTTGCCTGCCCGAAGACTCAAGAGCGGCAGATCTTGCATCTGCCTCGGCCCACCCTCTTCCTTTGGGACGTATTCCCTATCTCTTTTTTGCCCCACGCCGTCAATTCCGCTGAAATACTTCTGAAAGTTCTGACATCTCCTCTCAAACCACCGATCGACCCCTCGGGGTCAAGGAGAGTGAGATGCAGCGGGAAACCTATGAGCACTCCGGCGGGCTAGGCTCGGCCGCCCTTTTAACTCCGGTCGCCGGACTCCTGGCCGGGCTCCTCGGGGCGTTCCTCTACGCCTACGCCAGCGTCTACAGCCCGATCGTCGGCTTCGTCTCCCTTCTCGCGGTATTTCTCTTCAGCTACGGCGTCGGCTGGGCCATCGCCCAGACCGGCAGGCTGGGGCACTGCCGAAACCCCACGTTCCTTCACGGCGTCGGCGCCGTGATCGGACTCGCGACCCTTTACTTCTCCTGGGTGGCCTTCGAGTGGGTCTTGATCGGTCGGGAGGACCCCCTCGGGCTGGAAGGCCTGCTGGGTCTTATGGCCTCGCCGGCAACGGTTTGGGGTATCGCCCAGGACCTGAGCGCAGTCGGCTGGTACTCCGTGGGCAGCAGCGGCAGCGCGGTCTCCGGCATTCCGCTTTGGCTGACCTGGATCGCCGAGGCGGGAATCATCGTTGGCGTGGTCCTCCTGACCGCGGGCTCCAGGGTGAGCGAAGACGTGTATTGCGAGCACACGAAGACCTGGGTGCCCCGCTGGGAGACCCCCGTACCCCTGCGGGTTCTCGCCGAGCCGGAGACCCTGGAGCGAGCGATCACCAGCGCCGGCATCGAAGACCTTGAGGCCCTCGAAGCCGCCACCACGGAGGAGCTTCCGCGACTCTCGGTAGAGGTTTGGGAAACCCAAGAGGATCCCGGAACCTCGGCCTATCAACTCCGCCTGCTGGAGCCCAAGGTCGAGAAGGACGGCGAGGTCAAGGTCGAGGAGAAGGAGCTGGGGCCCAAATACGCCGCCAGCGCCGAGGTCCTCGAGCGGCTGAGGGCCCTGGCGGCGCGGGAGCCGACCGAGCTGCCGGCAGCCGAAGGCGAGGACGAAGCCGCGACGCCGGAAGCCTGAGAGGCCTGGAGCGTTCCCGCCTCTCCTCCTGCAACCGAGCGCGTCGCGGGGCGAATCCATCCGCCTCGGGCGCGGCCGCAGCGCCCGAGGCGGGCGGTCGATCTCGAAAGTTCGAGAAATTTTTCCGACCCGAAGGCGAATTTCCGTAGCCCCGGTTGAAGCCAAGAAGGAGGCCCTCCCGCGCGGGACGTCTCCGAGATGGGCCGCTGGATCCCGATCACCAGGTCGGCGCCGCGGTCTTCACCAACCGAGGAGATGGACTGATGCGACTCACACGACGAGACGCTCTGCGGCTGGGCGGCACCGCCGCGGGCGCTGTTCTCGGCTCGCAAGCCGGCCTGGCCCAGGGCCGAGCTGCCGACCTGGTGCTGCTCAACGGCCGCATCACGACGATGGACCCCGCCCGCCCCGAGGCCAGCGCCCTGGCGGCGCGCGACGGCAGCTTTGTCGCGGTCGGCGGCGACGACGAGATCCGCCCCCTGATCGGCCCATTCACCCAGGTGATCGACGGCCGCGGGCAGCGGGTCATTCCCGGTCTCAACGACAGCCACACCCACGCGATTCGCGGCGCGGTGAACTACAACCTGGAGGTTCGCTGGGACGGCGTCGACAGCCTGGAGGAGGCGCTACACCTCCTGCGGGAGCAGGCCGAGCGCACCCCGGAGGGACAGTTCATCCGAGTCGCCGGCGGCTTCAGCGAGTTCCAGTTCAAGGAAAAGCGCCTGCCGACCGTCGCCGAGCTCGACGCGGTGGCGCCGAATCATCCGGTGCTGATCCACCACCTCTACAAGCTCACGCTGCTCAACTCGAGGGCGGTCGAGTGGTACGGCTACGACCGCGCCGATCGCCCCGCCTATCCGGGCGGCATCGTCGAGCTCGACGCCGGCGGCGGCGCCACGGGCCGGCTGCTCGCCGCGCCCTCGGGCCTGATCATGTACAAGACCCTGTCGGCGGCGCCGACGCTGTCGATTCGCGACCAGATCAACTCCTCGCTGCAGTACTTCGACACTCTAAACGGCCTCGGCGTCACCTCCGTCTCGGACGCGGGCGGCGGCGGCATGGAGTTTCCGGACGCCGATCCCTATCGGGTGATCCGCTGGCTGCACGGCAAGGGCCTTCTCACCACGCGGATCGGCTATCACTCCTTCCCGCAGAACAAGGGCCAGGAGCTCGACGACTACCGGCGCTGGACCGCCCGGACGGCCGCGGGCTCAGGCGACGACATGCTGAAATTCGTCGGGGCCGGCGAGAATCTTGCCTGGGCGTCCTACGACTACGAGATCTTCGCCGACGCCCGTCCCGACATCGACCGCGGGGCGGAGGCCTACCAGCGCGAGATCATGACCGTTCTCGGCGAGAACGGCTGGCCGTTTCGCCAGCACATCACCTACAACGAGACCGGAGACCGCCTCCTGCCGGTCTACGAGGAGGTGGCGAAGGGCGCGGGCCTCGCGCCTGGCTGGTTCATCGATCACGTGGAGACCTTCTCGCCTCAGAACCTCGAGCGCATCGCCAGGCTCGGGGGCGGCATCTCGCTGCAGAATCGCATCCAGTTCCAGGCGGAGGATTTCGTCGCCAACTACGGCGCCGAGGCGCTGCGCAAGACGCCCAACTTCCGGGCCATCCTCGGCCTCGGCGTGCCCGTGGGCGGCGGCACGGACGCCACGCGGGTGACCTCCTTCAACCCCTGGTACTCGATCCAGTGGATGACCACGGGCCTCTCCCGCGGCGGCTTGCGCATGTACGACGACTCCAACCTGCTCACCCGCGAGGAGGCGCTGCGCCTCTGGACCGAAGGCTCCGCCTGGTTCACCGGCGACGCCGGGCGCAAGGGAGCGATCACGCCCGGCCAGCTGGCCGACTTCACCGTGCTCGACCGGGACTACTTCGCGGTCACCGACGCGGAGATCGCCAAGCTGAAGGCCGACTTGACCGCGGTGGGCGGCAGGGTGGTCTACGGCTCCGGCGCCTTCGCGACCCAGGACCTGACGCATATTCCGCCGATCAGCCCCGGCTGGTCGCCCGTCGTGCTGCAGCAGGGTCGCGAGACCTGATCGATCCCCCGAGAAAGGAGCCGTCGTGGCCGACCTCATCCTGCACAGCGGAAAAATCACCACCATGGACCCGGAGCGACCGGAGGCCGAGGCGATCGCGCTCTCCGGCGACCGGATCACGGCCGTCGGCTCCACCGCGGAGCTGATGGCCGAGGACGGCTCGGCCGCCCTGCTCGATCTCAGGGGCAGGCGCACCATCCCGGGCCTTATCGACAGCCACACTCACATCATCCGCCAAGGCAACAACTTCGCCATGGAGCTGCGGTGGGATCACGTTCCCTCGCTGGCCGACGGGCTCGCCATGCTCAAGGCGCAGGCCCAGCGGACGCCGGCGGGCCAGTGGATCCGCGTGGTCGGCGGCTGGGCGGTGGAGCAATTCGCCGAAAAAAGGCTGCCGACGCTCGAGGAGATCAACGCGGCCGCGCCGGACGTGCCCGTCTACGTGCTGCATCTCTACGACCGCGCGTGGCTCAACGGGGCCGCGCTGCGCGCCCTCGGCATCGACCGCCACTTCTACGAGCCCTTCATCTCGGGCCGCCTCGAGCGCGACGCCCGCGGCAACCCCACGGGGCTCGCCCTCGCCCGCCCCAACGCGCAGCCGCTCTACGCCCTGCTCGATATGGCGCCGAAGCTCGATTTCGAGCAGCAGGTGACCTCGACCCGGCACTATTTCCGCGCTCTGAACGGTCTGGGGCTCACCTCGGCCCTCGACTGCGCCGGAGGTTTTCTCAACTATCCCGACGACTACGGCGTGATTCGGGAGCTCAACCGACGCGGCGAGCAGACCGTGCGCATCGGATACCAGCTCTTCGCCCAGCGGCCGATGCTCGAGCTGGAGGACTTCAGGCGCTGCAACGACCTCGTGAAGCCCGACGAGGGCGACGCCTACCTCAGGTGCGTGGGCGCCGGCGAGATGCTGGTGGCCTCGGCCTACGACTTCGAAGACTTCTCTTTCCCTCGCCCCGAGCTGCCTCGGCGGATGGAGGGCGATCTGCGGCCGGTGCTCGAGTTTCTCTTCGAGAATCGATGGCCGATTCGCTTTCACTGCACCTACGAGGAAAGCGCCCGCCGCCTGCTCACCCTCATCGAGGACGTGGGCCAGGGCCAGGGGCTCGAGGAGCTCCACTGGATCTTCGATCACGGGGAGACGATCACCGAGCCGACGATGGAGTGGGTGGCGCGGCTGGGCGGCGGCATCTCCTACCAAAACCGCATCGCCTTCCAGGTAGGGGCCTACCGGGAGCGCTACGGCGAAGCGGCTCTGCAGGAGGTGATGCCGGTGCGGAAAATGATGGCCTCCGGGGCACCCCTCGCCGCCGGAACGGACGCGACGCGGGTTTCCTCCTACAACCCGTGGCTCGCGATCCACTGGGCGGTCTCGGGCCGCGGCCGGGGCGGCGACCTCATCTGGCGGCCGGAGGATCGCCTCAGCCGAGACGAAGCCCTGCGCCACTGGACGGCGGCGGGAGCCTGGTTCAGCCGCGAGGAGGGGGCCAAAGGACAGATCGGGGTCGGCCAGCTGGCCGACCTCGCGGTGCTCGATCGCGACTATTACTCGGTGCCCGAGGAAGAGATCGCCGACATCACCGCCGATCTGACCCTGAGCGGCGGCCGGGTGGTTCACGGCAAGGGCGAGTTCGCCGCCCTGGCGCCTCGGCCGCTGCCGGAGCTTCCGGACTGGTCGCCGGTGCCGGCGTTCGGCGCCCCGGGCGCGCCGACCCTCTCCGCGTGAGCTAGAGAGCCATGGCGAGCCCCTTTGCTCACCGCGCGTTCACCGTTCTCTGGTTCGCCACCGTGGCCTCCAACATCGGCACCTGGATGCACGATGTGGGGGCCGGCTGGCTGATGACGGAGCTCTCGCCCTCGCCCCTGCTGGTCGCCTCGGTTCAGGCCGCCACCACCCTGCCGGTCTTTCTCCTGGCGCTCTTCGCGGGCGCGGTGGCCGACCTGGTCGATCGGCGCAGGCTGCTCATTTCGGTCAACCTCGTTTTGGGCGCGGCGGCGGCTCTTTTCGCCCTGCTGGTGCACCTCGGCTGGGTGACGCCGCTTCTTCTCCTCGGCTTTACCCTGATCTTCGGAACCGGGGCGGCGTTCATCGCGCCGGCCTGGCAGGCCATCGTGCCGAGTCTGGTGCCCCGGCCCGAGCTTCCCTCCGCCGTCGCCCTCAACTCCATGGGCATCAACGTGAGCCGCGCGATCGGGCCGGCGTTCGCCGGCTTCCTGATCGTCGCCGCCGGGATCGCCTATCCCTTCGCGGTCAACGCCCTGAGCTTCGTCGGAATCCTCGCCGCGCTCGTCTGGTGGCGCCCGCCGCCGCGGAAAGACGAGGGGCTGCTCCGCGAGAGGATGGGAGAAGCCATTCGGGCGGGCCTTCACTATGCGGCCTTCAGCTCCGCCTTCAGGGCGACCCTGGTGCGGGCGGTCTGCTTCTTTCTCTTCGCGAGCTGCTTTTGGGCCATGCTGCCCCTCGTCGCCCGACAGGTGCTCGCCGGCGGGCCGTCGCTCTACGGCCTCCTGATGGCGGCGGTCGGAGCCGGAGCCGTGGCGGGGGCCTTTCTCATTCCCCGGCTCAAGGAGCGGCTCGGCGCGGATCGCATGGTGAGCGCGGGCACCCTGGGCATGATCGCCACCCTCGGCATCACCGCGTTCAGCACCCTTGAGGGGCTCGCGGTCGCCGCATCGCTGGTGGCGGGCTTCGCCTGGATCATGGTGCTCTCGACGCTCAACGTGGCGGCGCAATCGGCGCTGCCGGATTGGGTGCGCGCGCGGGGCCTGTCGATCTACCTGACGGTCTTCTTCGGCTCCATGACCGCCGGCAGCCTGCTGTGGGGCCAGGTCGCGGCGGCCGCGGGCATCCCCGCCGCGCTGATGGGCGCCGGCGCCGCCGGTCTCCTCCTCCTGCTGATCGCCCTCCGCGCTCCCCTGGCGACCCGGGGCGGCGGCGCGCTCACCCCCTCCATGCACTGGCCCGAGCCGGTTCTCGCCCCGGAGGCTGCGCCCGACGGCCCGGTGGCGATTCAGGTGGAGTACCGGGTGGCGGCGGAAAACCAGGCCGCCTTCCGCTCTTTGATGGGGGAGCTGGCCACCAGCCGCCGGCGAGGCGGAGGGTATCGATGGGAGCTGATGTCAGACGGCGCTGAGCCCACGCGCTTTGTCGAGCGCTGGCGCGAGGCGTCCTGGCTCGGTCATCAGCGCCACCACCGGCGGGTCAGCGTCGAGGATCAGCGGCTGCAGGAGCGCATCGCCGGCCTGCTGATTCCCAAGACCTCGCCCGAGGTGCGGCACCTTCTGGGCTGACGCCGCGACGACCCTCTGGGCCCGCCGCTGCGAAAAGTTTTTCCGCCTCGAGCGCGCGATCCCGTAGTCAGGATCGAAGCGGAAACCCGCCACCTATTTTTTCCCCCTGTAAACCCTCTGATCCCAAAAGGACTCTCCCCATGAGCCAAAGCAAACTCGAACTGTTGACCCCCGACAACTGCCAGCTGATCTTCATCGATCAGCAGCCGCAGATGGCCTTCGGCGTGCAGAGCATCGATCGCCAGACGCTCAAGAACAACGTGGTGGGCCTGGCCAAGGCCGCCAAGGCCTTCGACATTCCCACCGTGATCACCACCGTGGAGACCGAGAGCTTTTCCGGCCACACCTATCCCGAACTGCTCGACGTCTTTCCCGAGGGCGACCTTCTGGAGCGCACCTCCATGAACTCGTGGGACGATCAGAAGGTCCGCGCGGCCCTGGCCGAGAACGGACG
>JBCCLG010000194.1:0-8241 GCA_039027015.1 Acidobacteriota bacterium
CGCTCATCGAGGGTCTCAGGATGCGCGCCCAAGGCCTCCCACAGGCGTCGATGCGTGCCTTCGCTGATGAAATAGAGAGCCTCTTCGTCGAGGCTGCAGGGGAAGCGGTAGGGGTCATCGCGCAGCCACTCACCGCCCTCCTCGAAGCCGAAGCGCAGGCGGTAGGACGGCGGCAGCTCGGCGGCGGCGCCCGGCAGGAAGACCGCGAAAAGGCCTTCTGCCAGCTCGCGCATGGGATGCTCGCCGTCCTCGAGCACCAGGCTCGCCGAGAGAGCCTCAGGCTGCCAGGCTCGCACCACCAGGCCCTCCCCGGGCGCGGCGGAGCCTGCAGAGCCACCGCTCCGATGGGGCCCGAGATATCGGTGAGGGTCGGCGTGCTCCCCGCGCAGCAGCGACGCCCTCTCGCTCGGATCTCCCAGCAGCAGAGCTTCGAGGGCGGCGGCGGCGGCATCGTCCTTAGGCATATCGGCGCAGTCTACCGAATCGTCGAGGCCCCTCAGACGGCCGCCCTGTGCTATGAATGTCCCTTCGTCGAGAGCCCTCAAACCCGACCCTTTTTGCGACGTTTCGCGAGGAAAGCCCATGGCCTCCATCAAGCGCTCGATCGGCCTCTCCCTAGGCGCCGATCTCGATTGGCCCCTCTGCTACGAAGAGATCCTGCGTCAGCTGAACCTCAACATCCCCTGGCAGGGTGACACGGTTCAGATCGAGGTCGAGAGGGTGACCATCGAGCCTTACGATCTCCAGCAGCCCTGCAAATACGACGTCGTGCTCGACCGCTTGACCCACTGGTTTCACACCAGCCGAGAGTGGATCAAGAAGGCGATCCTCTTAGACGATCTCTACGTGCTCAACAATCCGTGGTCGCTGCAGTCGATGGAAAAGCAGACCACCTACTGCGCGATGATGAGGCTCGGGCTGCCGGTTCCCGACACCTGGATGCTGCCCCCGAAGGCCTACGACGGCCACGACGACCTCCAGATCACCCTCAGGCGCTACGCCAAGCTTTTCCGCCTGGGCGACATCGGAGAGCAGCTCGGCTACCCGCTCTTCATGAAGCCCTACGATGGCGGCGCCTGGAAGGGCGTTTCCAAGATCGACGATCGGCAGGCCCTCGAGGAGGCCTATGAGGAGAGCGGCACCTTCGTGATGCACCTCCAGGAGGCGGTGAAGGACTACGAGGTCTTCGTGCGCGCCATCGGCGTCGGGCCGCAGGTGTGGGCGGTGAAATACGACCCCAGCGCGCCGCTGCACGACCGCTATAAGGTGGACTTCGACTTCCTGCGGCCCGGGGAAGGCACCTACCTGGCCAATCAGACGCTGACCATCAACTCCTTCTTCGGCTGGGACTTCAACTCCTGCGAATCCCTGCGCAAGGACGGCGTTTTCTATCCGATCGACTTCGCCAACGCCTGCCCCGACTCCCAGGTGACCTCGCTGCACTTCCACTTTCCCTGGCTGATCAAGGCGCTGCTGCGCTGGTCGATCTTCTGCGCCGTCACCGGCCGCCGGATGCGTCAAACCCTCGACTGGCAGCCCTATTACGACGTCGCCGAGCAGGACCTGCCGCTCAAAGAGCGCATGCAGGCCTACGCCGACATCGCCCACCAGCGCTACGAGACCGAGCGCTTCGAAGAGTTCTGCGATCAGCACCTCGGGCATCTCGACGAGGTGGCCCACGAGTTTTTCGGCAGCGAGCGGGCCAAGGAAGCGGTGCGCGCCAAGGTCGAGTCGCTCTTTCCCGAACACGAGCACGAGAAGTTCACCGAGCATTTCTGGGGCCTGATCAAGTTCTGGCGCAAGACCGAAAGCGATCGACTCGGGGGCTCCTCGCCGGCCTGACGCCCGGCGCTGGATCCCGCAGGCGGCGCTCGACCCGGTGGACGCCCAAACCGCGATCGGAGGCTCAAACGAGCGCGCGAGCCGGGCGCTATGGGCCCCGCTGGCGCTGCTTGCGATCGCCGCCAGCGCCTTTTCCGTCCGCTCCACCGACGTCTTCTGGCATCTGGCCTCCGGCCGCTGGATCCTCGAGCACGGCAGCATCCCGAAACACGATCCCTTCCGGTTCACCTCCGCCGGCCGGGAGTGGGTCGACCACGAGTGGCTCTTCCAGATCGTGCTCTACCTGGCGGAGGCCGCGGGCGGTCTGCCGGCGCTGATCGCGCTGCGGGTTTCGTGGGTGCTGCTTCTGGCGGCGACCCTCGCCCTCGCGCTCACCCGCATCGGCCTGCCGCGGGCCGAGGTGGTGCTGGTTGCCGGCGTGGCCCTTTTGGGCGCCCGGCCGCGCTTCCTCCTCCGGCCGGAGCTTTTGACCGTCCTCGCCATCGCCGCTCTCTTTCTGCTGGTTCGCGAGATCGCCCTATCCCGCCACACGCCGCGGCGGGCGGTGGGCGGTCTGCTCGCGCTGACGGTTGTGTGGGCCAACGTGCACGGCATGGCCCTTCTCTCCCCGGCGCTCACCGGCCTCTACCTGCTGGGCTGTCAGATCCACAACAAATCCCAGGGCAGGCTCCTCAGCCAGCAGGATCCGCCGCCCTATCCCGGCGTGACCTGGACGCGGGTTTTTGCCCTGCCGGCGGCCCTCCTGGCCGCGCTGCTGATCAACCCCTACGGCTGGCATCTCTTTGCCGTCGCCCTGGGCATCACGGGCGCCATGAGGGGCCTTGAGGCCTACAACCCCGAATGGGTCCCGGCATGGGTCGCGCCGCAGCCCTTTCTGGGCGTCGGGGTGGCGGCGACTCTCCTTCTGGTGCTGCTGACCTGGCGCGCCACCCGGCGTCTGCACCTTCCGACCCTGCTGCCGACGCTCTTCCTGCTGGCCATCGCGGCCACGGCCGTGCGTCACCAGGCTCTCTTTTTTCTCGCCGCGGCGTTTCTGGCCGGCGAGAGTCTGCGCCTCCTGCGGCCGAGCCGGGAGGATTCACGGCGCGTCGCCGCCTTGGCCACGGCGCTTCTCATGATCGCGGCGGCGTGGTGCGCCGCGCCGCCGTCCAGCGGGCCTTTAAAGCCCCGCCAGGGCCGCTTCACCCTCGGGCTCGGCGGCATCGAGCGGGGGAAATTTCCCGAACGGGCCGCGGACTTTCTGGCGGACCGCCCGGAGATTGGCCCGCTTTTCAACAGCTTCGCCTACGGCGGATACCTGCTGTGGCGCCTCTACCCGCCGCGCCAGGTCTTCCACGAGGGTCGCATGGAGCTGCAGCCGACCCTGCTGCGCGAGATCGGCG
Source organism: Acidobacteriota bacterium (assembly GCA_039027015.1). Taxonomy (GTDB): domain Bacteria; phylum Acidobacteriota; class Thermoanaerobaculia; order Multivoradales; family J023; genus JAUIJL01. Next base: position 3,225 of record JBCCLG010000194.1, read on the forward strand.
AGGCCCGGAGCGGCAACCGGGAGTGGGACGCCATGATGGGGCGCTACGGCGCCACCGGCGCGCTGGTCGCCATCGACCCGAGGCCGCGGCCGTCCCTGGTGTGGAACGAGGCGACCCAAAAGCTCGAGCCCGACGGCTACTTCACGGCCAATACTCTGCTTTTTCCCTCGGATACCTACGCCCTCGTCTATTGGGACGATCTCTCGATGCTCTTTCTCGACCGGCGCCGCGATCAGCCGGCGGATCTGATCGAGGGCGAGTATCGCTATATCCATCCCGAAGATCCGAGACCCGCCCTCGAGCGCGCCGCTGCGGACCCGCGGTTTCGAGCCCGGGCCCTCCTCGAGATCGAGCGCAAGCTGCGCCAGGATCCAGACAGCCGCCTCGCGCGAGAGATCCGAGCAGCCCTCGAGCGGGTCGGCCGCCGGCGCTAGCTCGCGCGCATATCGTCCACCCTGGTGGACAGTCATTCGCCTAGGGATGGCGCCTCGGAGGCTCCGGCGCTCCCGGAAACCCAGGCGAGCTCGCCTGTAACGCTTGGCCTCCCAATTGCACTACATAACCGGCATCGCCGCGTGTGGCGCGCGGACCTTCGAGGCCACGGGACTGACTTTTATTTTCGAGGACATCTCATGGACAGTCGCTTTCTCACCCACATCGAGCGTTCGGTTGCCGACCTACCGCTGCCGGAGGCGGCCAAGAAGGGCATGCGGGCCGACCTGAAGGACGCGGCGCTCAAGGGCTTCGTGATCGATTTCGAGCAGCTCAACGCCGATCTGCGGCGACAGCGCTCCTGAACAGAGCCCGGCCCTAGATAGGTAGATAGATAGATCGACCCGCCCTAGTGACGCGCCGGCTGGGCGCGGCCCACAAGCTCGTGCCGGCGGCGCCAGCGCCGCCCGCCCACCTTCATGAGCGATGGGTAAACCCAAAGATTCCGGAACGGGGCGATGAGCGCCATATAGCCGCGCCCCAAGGCTCCATGGGAAATCGCGTACACCGCCAGCCGTGCGGTGAAGCGGCCGTTCTCAAGCTCCACCCAGCTCAAGTGCAGGAGGGCGGTCACCGTCTTGTTCTCGGTGCGCATCAGCACTTCCCGAGGCTCCCTGAACACCGTCTCGAGGCCCACCGCCTCCGAGCCCGATTCGCCGTCCCAGCCGAAAACATTGCCCAGCGCGAGGCGCACGCCGAAAAGAGCCCTGACCAGCAGCGACGTCTCGGCCGCCATCTCGGCTAAATCGTGAATCTCGAGGAAGGTATCGAACTCCTCCTCACTCTCGGCCTCGATCGGGTACTGCCAAAGATCGAGAAGCTCGAACTCGCGGGCGTATTCGTGCACCCTGAAGGGCTGCTCGAGATGCTTTTGTGTGTCGAGTTGCATGATTTGAGGTTAGCCAGGGTCCTTGCCCCCGTCAATACGGTAGCGTATGTTTGTGCGATGCCTTCTGAAAAATCCCTCAGCCCGAAGGATTGGGTAAGCGCAGGCGCCGCAAAGCTCGCCGCCGGGGGCCTCAACGCGATCCGGGTGGAGGCCCTGGCGCAGAGTCTGGGCGTCACCAAAGGAAGCTTCTACTGGCACTTCAAGAACCGCGGCGCGCTGATCGAGGCGATCCTCGAGGATTGGCAGCAGCGGCAAACCCGCTCGATCATCGAGCAGGTGGAGCGCTCCGGGGGCGACGCCCGGGCGCGGCTCGAGGAGCTTTCCAAGGTCGCCAGCGCGGAGGCCGACAACGCCATAGAAATGACCCTGCGCGACGAGGCCAGCCGCAGCGCCGAGATCGCCGCCTTCGTGCGCCGGGTCGACGAGCAGCGCATGGCCTACCTCATCGAGCTGCTTCGGGACCTAGGCCACGGGCCGCTGCAGTCGGAGGCGCGGGCGCTGCTCGCCTACTCTCTGCTGATCGGCGACTACTTCCTAGACGTCGACCACGGAGACGGCGCCCTCAGCCGGTCGCGGGTGCTCGCGGAGTGCCGCCGACTGCTCTACGGCGCCGGGACCGAAAACGCGCGTCAGCGCGCCGAGTCGGCCGTTACCCTCGACCTCCTGGTCCACCATCCGGCTGCGCTGCCCACGGTGGCGCGCTGGCATTTTGAAGAGTGGGCCAGCGTCGACCCTGAAATGTCGGTGGAGCGGGTGCGACGGGAAAAGATCGAGCCCCTTCTCAACAGCGAGGGAACTCCCTTCATGATCGTGGCGCTCGACGCCGCCGGCGCTCCCCTCGGCACGGCGGGCGTCAAGCTGCGGGAGATGGACCGCTTTCCCGAGCGAGAGCATTGGCTGAGCGGCGTCTACGTCGCCGGCCGGAGCCGCGGCCAGGGTCTCGGCTCGCTGCTGATCGAAGACTGCCTGCGCCGGGCGCGCCTCGCTGGGATCGAGACCCTCCATCTCCAGACCGAGCATCTGGACGGCGGGCTTTACCGCCAGCACGGCTTCGAGCCCGTGGAGACCGTCGACGGCGGCGGCTATCGCGCCCTGGTGATGTCGAGGCGGCTGTGAGGAGCCCCCGCAATGCTCTCTCTATAACCAGAAGCGCCGCCGAATCTCGGCGGCGTTCGTCTTCGAATTCATGGTGGAGCCGAAGGGAATCGAACCCTCGACCTCTTGAATGCCATTCAAGCGCTCTCCCAACTGAGCTACGGCCCCACGGAAATTTGGGAGGCGGAATATACAAGCCGTCCTGACCTGTGTCAATTCCGCGCCCCACGGGGTGTCAGAATGCCCGGGCCGCAGGTTTTTGAGCAGCCGCCCTTCGGAGATGACATGACATGACCGACAGCTCTCTGACCCAAACCCACGACCCTCAGGGCCCCTTCGCAGCCCTGCCCACGCCGAACTCTCGACCCGGGCTCGGGCGCGAGGCCAAGCTCGCTTTTGCCGCCCTCACGCTCTTCGTGATCGCCGCGATGGCGTGGCCGCACCGGGAGGACAACACGGCGCCGGGCGGCGAGGTGCTCGACGCCCGCGGGCGCGGCATTCAGATCGAGAGCGTGATGGCCCCGGTCACCCTGGTGCACTTCTGGTCGACCTGGTGCCCGCCGTGCATCACCGAGACGCCCTCGATCCAGCGCCTGGCCGCTGACTATTCCAGCACCCGGGACTTCGGCCTGGTGATGGTAGCGGTCGCCGAAGACGTGCAGAAGGCCGAAGACTTCCTCGGCACCAACTCGAGCCTCTTCGACCCGGATTGGAAGATCGCCAAGCGCTACGGCACCGATAAGCTGCCCGAAACCCACCTGGTGGTGCGCGGGCAGATGGTCGAGAGCTTCATCGGCGCGACCGACTGGGACTCGCCCGAGGTGCGCGCCAGGATCGACGAGGCCCTGGCGGCGGCGCAGGCTCCTGAAACCGAGGACGCCTGAGGCGCCCGGGCCCCCCGGCCGATACCCGAGGGCCTGAAGACAGCCGCCAGCGAAGCTAGAAGCTGTAGGCGATTCCCGCCTGCGCGGTGATGAAGAGCTGCGCCTGGTCAAAATCGGCGTAGTGCACCAGGATCTCGACGGGCACGCTCCAGGTGTCGGTCAGATCGAAATGCCCCGACACCCCGGCGTGCAGCCCGATCGAGCTTTCGTCCTCACCGGCCAAAAAACCGCTGGAGCCAAAAGCCGAGTCGCTCTCGAGCCGGTAGAAGCCGACGCCGATGATCACGCCGGCATCGTAGAAGTCGGCGTTGTGCCGGTATTCCGTCGCCAGGCTGATGAAAGTCATCTCAGCCGGCTGGAGCGTGCCGCCATTGTCGCGGTCGAGATCGAGATCGAGCCCGCCGACGCGCAGCTGGGCCAGGGTGTTGAGCCGCCACTCCCAGGAGGCGGACAGCTGAAAGCCGAGCCCGGAGAACTCGTCGCCGTCGGGAGAGCCGCCCACGCCGACGGTCAGCCCGAGGCTGACGCCTGAATCTGCGGCGGCCGGTAGCGCGCAGAGCCCCGAAGCAAAAACGATGAGCAGGGCGGGAAGCAGAGCCCGCGGGGTCGACGCGCGGCGCACCGGCGCGCGCCTTGAAAGCTGGGTTGGCAAGGGAAAGTCTCCTTGAATCATCGGATGGGCCTCGCGACCGCGCCTATTGTTGCAGAACGGTGACCCGCCTTACGTCTTATCTACAAGACGGCCCGAGATGCGCTCGGGCCGCAGACGAGGAGGTGTCCCATGTCTTACGAGAGAGCCGCGCAAAACGTCGCCCGCGGCTTCCTGCGATTCATCGCGCCCTGCCCGTGTCTGGCGTGCGGCTTCGAGATGGAGAACCCGCGCGCCGCCGGCCTGTGCGACTCCTGCGCCGCGCTCCTGCGCCGGCCTTCGGGCACGCCGTGCACCGGCTGCGGACGGTGCCTGCACGGCAAGGTGTCTTCGCCGGCGCGCTGCGGCGAGTGCCGCAAAAGTCCGCCGGCCTGGAGCTGCCTTTTCTACGCCTGGGTGTACGAGCCGCCGCTGGACGCGGTGATCATGGCGATGAAGTTTCGCCGCCTCGACTATCTGGCGACTCGGCTCGGCCAGGAGCTGGCGGTGGCGATCGAGAAGGCGGGCTTCCTGAGCACCCCGCCGGGCCCCAGCCCGCCGGACTGCGTCGTGCCCGTTCCTCTGCACTGGACCCGGCGCCTGACGCGCGGCTACGACCAGGCCGACCTGATCGCCGGGGCCCTCGCCGACCGCATCGATCTGCCGCGCGTGCGCGCTCTGCGCCGGACTCGGCGGACCTCGGCGCAAAGCCTGGGAGACCGAGCCGAGAGGTCCAGAAATCTGCGCGGGGCCTTCAGCTGTCGCCGGAGCCTCGAGGGACGAACGGTCCTGCTGGTGGATGACGTATTGACCACGGGCGCGACTCTTACCGCCGCGGCCCGGGCTCTGCGGCAAGGTGGCGCGGGGCGGGTGCTCGCCGCCACCGTGGCGCGCACGCCCAGACCCGAGGAGACCGCCCCGCCTCCGGCGGCCGGGCCCTGCTCGAAAAATAAATCCGGGTAATATGGAGGCCCGAATCTGCCACTGATCCCGGAAAAAACGCCACTCACGCCCTGTGCGGCTTGGCCG
>JBCCLG010000195.1:0-8170 GCA_039027015.1 Acidobacteriota bacterium
CCCGAAACCGCTTCAGAAGGGCGTGCGGACCCCAAACGCTAGGAAAAACGGGATCCTCGAGGCCGAGCGCGGTCTCGGAGATCGGCCGCGGTCCTCAAAGAACGTAGGTTGATAAAGAGATATGTCGTCCTCGCAGCACGATCTTCACAGCACCCTCTCCTCGGACAAGCTGGCCAAGCTCAAGCCCAGCGCCGATCTCTTCCTCCTCCGCCACTCCCTCGAGCACCGCACGCCTCCCCTCGAGCAGAGGGTCTTCGTCAATCGCACCCTGCGACTCGAGAAGATCCGCTACGCCGGCTTCGACCTCGACTGGACCCTCGCCGACTATGACCGCGAAACCATGTCGCGCCTGGCCTTCGAGCTGACCCTGCGCCGCCTGGTGGAGAGCTTCGACTATCCCGAGGCGATTCTCGGTGCCGAGTTCCGCTCGGACTTCTGCCGCCGCGGCCTGATCCTCGACACCGAGGAGGGTACGGTGCTCAAGATGAACCGGCACCGCTACGTGGGGCGCGCCTACTTCGGCCGCCAATTCCTCGACGCCCGCGCCCGCACGGACCTCTACCGCCGGGAGCCCATCCACCCGAGCGGGCCGCGCTTCTACTTCGTCGATACGCTCTTCGAGCTGCCCGAGGTCAACATCTTCTCGGAGCTGGTGGAGATGAGCCGCCGGGGGGAGGTGAAGCTCCACTCCTACGCCCAGCTCTTCCGCAACACCCGCGAAGCGATCGACTCGATTCACCGCGACGGCACGCTCAAGGCGCGGATCCTCGCCGACCTCCCCCGGTATCTGCCCAAAGACGACCTGCTGCCGGTGGCCCTCCGCCGCCTGGCGCTCAGCGGCCGTAAGCTGCTTCTGATCACCAACTCCGAGTGGTACTACACCGACGCGCTCTGCACGCACCTCTTCGAGGGCGCTCTGCCCGGCATCAAAGACTGGCACGATCTCTTCGATCTGGTGGTGGTCTCGGCGGCCAAGCCGAATTTCTTCAGAAAGAGCATCCCTTTCACCGAGCTCGACCCGGGCGGCGAGCCCGCGGCGGAGGTGACGGTCCCGCAGTGGGGCAAGGTCTATTCAGGCGGCTGCCGCGCGGGGCTGATGGAGCTTTTGGGGGTGCCCGGCGAGCAGGTGCTTTACGTGGGCGATCACATCTACGGCGACATCCTGTCGACCAAGATCGCCTCCACCTGGCGCACCGCCCTGGTGGTCTCGGAGCTCGAGGACGAGCTGAGGATCCGCAACCGGCTGGCCTCCCAGCTGCGCCACATGGGCGTTCTGCGCGCCGAGCTGGCCGAGATGGGCTTCAGGCTCGACGACCTCAAGGACGTCCAGACCCTGTGGCGGCGCCTCTTCGGCCCGGAGGCCGCCGAGTCGCCGCAGATCGCCGAGCAGATGGCGACCCTGCGGCGCGACCACCGGGCCCTGCGCCATCACGCCGCCCGGCTGCAGAGCCGCTTCAGCCGCGAGCTCAACCCCTATTGGGGGTCGCTCTTCAAGCAGGGCGCCAACATCAGCCTCTTCGGTTCCCAGGTCGACGACTTCGCCTGCCTCTACACCTCGAGGGTGCGGAACTTTGCCTTCTACGGCAACCGCCACTACTTCCGGGTTGCCGCCGACCCGATGATGCACGAGAGCGAGCTGTAGAGAGAGGGAGGGGAGCGCCCGCCAGCTGGATCGATTGCCGGCTGACGGGCCGCGGCGCCGGAGCTCGGCAGAGCCGGCGCCTCTATCCGCCTACTCGACCTCGCACAGGCAGTGGGCGTAGACGCCCATCGGATCGTTCCAGCGGGTCAGCATGTCGAGCTGCTCCTCGACCGCCGCGTAAAGCTTCTGCTCCACGGGGCTGCGCTCGAGGCCCAGGGCGCTGGCGAAGTCGATCGGGCCGAAGATCGAGCGGGCCGCGCCGAGCATCTCGACCAGGATCCGGTCCTTGAACTCCAGCTCCTTCTCCACCACGCGCACCGCGTAGTCGCCCTCAAGGCCGGCCAGCGCCGCCGCCGAGGCCACGGCTTCGTCGAGGTCGCCGAGCTGGTCGACCAGGCCCCGCTCGTGGGCGTCGGAGCCGCTCCACACGCGACCCTGGGCGTGGGGGTGAATCTCTTCCGGAGTCGATTCCCGGGCCTCCGCCACGCGGTCAAGAAAATCGCGATAGCCGCGCTCGATACCGGCCTGGATCAGGCTGCCGAACCGCTCGTCGAGCTTGCGATCCTGGCGCATGGCGCCGGAAAGCCAGGTGGTGCCCAGGCCGTCGACCTGGGTGCCCAGGTACTCCTTGAGCGGCTCCTGGAAGGTCGGAAACATGGCGAAGATGCCAATCGAGCCGGTGATGGTGACCGGCGACGCCCAGATCTCGTCGGAGGTGGTGGCGATCCAATAGCCGCCCGAGGCGGCCACGGTGCCCATGGAGGTGACCACCGGCTTGCCGGCCTCGCGCACCAGATCGAGCTCGCGACGGATGACCTCCGAGGCGAAGGCCGAGCCGCCGCCCGAGTCGACGCGCAGCACCACAGCCTTGACGTCGTCGTCAATGCGCGCCTGGCGGATCAGCGCCGCCGTCGAGTCGCCGCCGATCGAGCCCGGGGACTGGGAGCCGTTGAGGATGGTGCCGCGGGCGACCACGACCCCAACGCCGGCGCCCTTTTTCGGACTGCGGTAGCGCTTGTCGCCGAGGTCGGCCAGGTACTCGCCCATCCTGACCTGCTGAAAGGAGGTGCCTTCATCGTTGGCGCCCACCAGCTCGATCACCCGGTCGCGCACCAGCTGGCGTGGGCCGATGTGGTCGACCAGGCCGTTGGCCAGAAGCATCTCGGCAAAGCTGCCGTCGGCGGCGACCAGCAGCTGGTCGAGATTCTCGATATCCGCCGCGATCTTCTCGGGGGTCAGGCCCCGGGCGTTCGCAATATGCTGCAGGTAGGCGCTCCAGAGATCATCCATGTACTCGCGGTTGGCTTCCTCAGCCTCGTCGGACATCTCGTTGAACAGGAAGGGCTCCACCGCGGTCTTGAAGCCGCCGACCTTGAAGATGTTCCAGTCGATCTCGAATTTATCGATGCCTTCTTTGTAGTAGCTGCGCCAGCGGCCGTAGCCGTCGAGCAGCACCAGGCCCAGGTGATGCAGGTAGATCTCGTCGGCAGCGGTCGCCAAGAAGTAGCCGCCCTTGGAGTAGTTATCGCCCACGGCGATGACCTTCTTGCCGCTCGTCTTGAAGTCCTCGAGCGCGGCGCTCACCCGCATCAGCTTGTCGAGCCCGCCGCCGGCGAAGCCGTCGAGATCCAGCACCATGGCCTGAACCCGATCGTCGGTCTTGGCCGCGGCGATGGCGTCGAGCACGTCGTCCGCCAAAACCTCGGGCACGTAGCTGTCCGTCGCTTCGGCGATCGCGCGCGCCACCGCGTCGCCCGAAATCTGCTCCACCAGAAGGCCCTGGGGGGACAGCACCAGCGCGGTCTTCGCCGGTACGGCCGAGCCGCCGCCGCCGCCCAGGATGCCGAGCACCAGGGCGAAAACCAGGATCAGAAAGATGATGTTCCACGCCGTGCGGCGCGAGAGGTCGACGCCGCGCCAGATGGCGGCAAAAAGGCCCAGCAGGCCGCTCTTTTTCTCAGTCATGGGTCGTAGTCTCCAAAAATGCACAGTCTTCTCGAGAGCGCCGTACGGCCAAAGCCGGGGCGATATTCGGCCGCTGCTGCTTTCTAGCGGGCGGGAAAGCTCGGGTTCGGGGGTCCGGGTGGGCGTTCGCGGATCCGATACTAGAATCTGCGAACGGACTCTGCCGGCGAGAGGTCATGATTCGCACCTTATCTCCCCGCAGGATTCGGCGGCCGCCCGCCGGTGGACTCATCTCCAGACCCGCAGGCCGAGGCGGCCCGGCCACCCACCCCTCGACCGGCAGCCCGAGCTGCCAGGAGCCCGCCTCGTCGTGAAGAGTTATTTGGACCTGCTGCGCCTGGTGAGAGACCGAGGCACGATCAAGGACGACCGCACCGGCGTGGGCACCCGCAGCCTGTTCGGTCACCAGCTGCGCTTCGATTTGTCGCGCGGATTCCCGCTCCTGACCACCAAAAGGGTGCACTGGAAGAGCGTGGCCCACGAGCTGCTGTGGTTTCTGCGCGGCGACACCAACGTCGCGTGGCTCCATGAGCACGGGGTCTCCATCTGGGATGAGTGGGCCGACGAGCGCGGCGAGCTGGGTCCGGTGTACGGTCATCAATGGCGCTGCTGGCCCACCGCCGAAAGCGGAGCGATCGACCAGCTCGGCGAGACGATCCGCGATCTGCGCGAGCGCCCCGACTCGCGGCGTCATCTGGTGAGTGCCTGGAACGTCGGCGAGCTCTCCAAGATGGCGTTGCCGCCGTGCCACGTTCTTTTTCAGTTCTACGTTGCGGACGGCCGCCTCTCGTGCCAGCTCTACCAGCGCAGCGCCGACGCCTTCTTGGGCCTGCCCTTCAACATCGCCTCCTACGCGCTTCTCACCCACATGGTTGCGCAGGTCGTGGGCCTCGAGCCCGGGGACTTCGTGCACAGCCTGGGCGACGTGCACGTCTACACCAACCATCTGGAGCAGGTGGAGACCCAGCTCGGCAGAGAGCCGCGTGAGCTGCCGCGGCTGCGCCTCGATCCCTCGATCACCGAGATCGACGCCTTCCGCTACGAGCACCTCCACCTCGAGGGCTACCGGCCCCACAAGCGCATTTCGGCGCCGGTGGCGGTATGAGCCAGGGTCTCAGCCTGGTGGTCGCGGTCGCCGAGAACGGCGTGATCGGGCGCGACGGCGGCCTGCCGTGGCGCCTTTCGGGCGACCTGCGCTTTTTCAAGAAGCTGACGGTGGGCCACACGATCCTCATGGGGCGCAAGACCTTCGAGTCGATCGGCAGACCGCTGCCGAAGCGGCGCTCCATCGTGCTGACGCGCCGCGCCGCCGCTCGCGATCTGCCGCCCGGCGTGGAGATCGCGCGCTCCCTCGAGGAGGCCCTCGAGCGGGCCGCGGGCGAGCGCACCTTCGTGATCGGCGGTGCTGGGGTCTACCGGGCGGCGCTGCCGGCCGCCCGGACCCTCCACTGGACCCGGGTGCACGCCGAAGTTCCCGGAGACACCTACTTTCCGCCGGTCGACTGGTCGGCCTGGCGCCTCGAGAGCGAGGAGAGGCACCCGCGGGACGCCAAGAACGAATACGACTTCACCCTCGAGCGTTACAGCAGGATCACGACCGAGGACCCTTCGCCATGAACCCAGCCTCCACCCAGCCTCTCGAGCCGGCCCGCGCCGACGACGACGGCGCCACCGGTCAGGAGCCTCTGGTGCTGACCTGCGGCGAGCTGGGCTGGCCGCCCATCCGCCGGCTTCTCGAGCGCTATGGCCTCGAGCTGCGCGCGGTGGCCGACGGCGCCGAGATGCCGGGTAGCTATTGGGGAGCTCCGGAGGCCGGCTTGGTCGGCCGCGCGGTGATCGCGCGCTCGGATACCCCGGTGCACTCCCTGCTCCACGAAGCCTGCCACGCCATCTGCTGCGACGAGCAGCGGCGCCAAACCCTCGACACCGAGGCGGGCGGCGACGACGCCGAGGAGAACGGCGTATGCTACCTGCAGATCGTGCTCGGCGGCCTCTTGCCCGGGGCCTCGCGGGAGCGCCTGCAGCTCGACATGGACCGCTGGGGCTACAGCTTCAGGCTGGGCAGCACCCGCGCCTGGTTCGAGGAAGACGCCGAGGACGCTCGCGCCTGGCTGGTGCAGCACGGTCTGCTGACGACCGCCGGCCAGCCGATCTACCGGCTCAGGCCCTAACAGTAAGATGCCGTCGACGCCGACAGCGACCCCCACCGAGCCAGGGGAGGCCTCGTCGATCCGGAGATCGCCGCCCCACCGATCCCCCTGGCGCGCTCGCCTCCACGAGATCATCTTCGAGGCCGACACGCCGGTCGGCAAGGCCTTCGACCTGGCGCTGATGATCGCCATCCTGCTGAGCGTGGCCGCCGTGCTGCTCGAGAGCGTCGGCTCGATCCGCAGCGAGTACGGCCCGTTCCTGCGGGCTCTCGAGTGGGCCTTCACCCTCACCTTCGCGATCGAGTATCTGCTGCGGCTCCTGAGCCTCGAGCGGCCGGGCCGCTACGCCGTCAGCTTCTTTGGCCTGGTCGACCTTCTGGCTATTCTGCCCACCTTCCTGAGCCTGCTGGTACCCGGCACCCAAAGCCTGATCGTCATTAGGGCCCTGCGCCTGCTGCGCGTTTTCAGGGTGCTCAAGCTGGCGCACTACGTGGGCGAAGAGAGGCTGCTGCGCAGCGCGCTCGGCGCCAGCTCCAGAAAAATCATCGTCTTTCTCGGCGTCGTCCTCAGCCTGGTGCTGATTCTGGGCGCCTCGATGTACCTGATCGAGGGCGAAGAGAACGGCTTCACCTCGATCCCCATCTCGATGTACTGGGCGATCGTCACCATGACCACCGTCGGCTACGGCGATATCGCCCCGCAAACCGTGGCGGGCAAACTCCTGGCGTCGGCGGTCATGATCCTCGGCTACGGCATCATCGCGGTGCCTACCGGCATCGTCACCGTGGAGCTGTCGAACCTCAAGCACGACCCCTTGAGCACCCGCTGCTGCAAGGGCTGCGGCGCCGAGGGCCACGCCCGCGACGCCGCGTTCTGCAAATTCTGCGGCGCCGGGCTGTAGAGGAGGAGGAGGGGGGCGCCCCCCCGCGCGCCCCGAATAGCGCCGGACCTCCGGGCGTATCTCACGCAAGAAAGTGAGATGCCATGAACTTGAGCTCAGACACAGCCGCCTACCCCCCAGGCCTCTACGATCGGGATGACTTCCACACCCTTTCCCAAGAAAAGTCCAAATATCTAGGCGCCCTCTCGATCGCCTTCTACGCGGCCGCGGCCCTGGCAGCGCTCGGCGGGTGCCTGCCTTTTGTGCACCTCGCCATCGGCGCCATGACCGTCGCAGGCGCTTTTGGAGGAGCCTCCCTAGGCGTTCCAGAGATGGCCTTCGGCTGCTTCTTTATCGTCATCGCGCTGATGGTCATCGGCGCCATGTGGACCTACGCCTACTTCATGGCCGCCGCGGCAAAGGCCCTCAAGAAGCGGGAAAGACATCTGCTGTGCGTGGTCATGGCGGGAGTCTCGTGTACTTTCGCTCCCATCGGAACGGCCCTCGGCGTGCTGGCCTTAATCCTCCTGCTCGACCCCGAGGTCAGGACCGCCTTCGGCGCTGAGAGCGGGCGTGCGGCAAGCGCACCATGACCGTGTAGCTCGACCGGGTGTGCGGCTCCTGGAAGCTCTCGACCGGCCGATAGCCGCAGCGGAGAAAGAGCGCGTAGGGCTGCTGATCGGGCCTCAGGGCGCCGAAGGTCTCGAGATAGGTCGCGACCCCGGCCCCGTCCGCCGCCTCGAGCCCCTCGGCGACCAGCTGAGTCCCATGGCCCCCACCCTGAAAGCTCGGCGCCACGCCGAGAATCGAGAGATACCAGGCGCTCCTGAAGTCCACGGAGCCGTCGGGCTCTCGTGGCGAAAGGGGGAGGCCCTCGAGGTTTTTCTCCATGGCGTCGACCATCCGCGCGTACAGGCGGCTGCCGCCCGGGCCCAGGACGGGCTCGAGGGCGGCTCTCTTGTCGGCGGCGGCTCCCGCGGCCTTGGCCCGCGGCTTGATCCACAGGCTCGCGCCGCGCCCGGGCGGATCGGTCCGAACGAGTGCGCCTAGGCGCTCGGCCTCGATCATCGAGAGATCGAAGTAGCGCCGCATGGCCGCGCGGGCGCGCGCAGGGTCGAGCGCGCCCGCGAGGGCGCGGTAGAACGGGTCGTGCCGCAGCGCCTCCTCGAGCGCCGCCGCCTCCGCGGGAAAGCTGAGAGCCCGCTGCCCCACGGCCAGGCTCTCAGGTCTGCAGCACGCCGGTCTTGAATTCCGGCAGCGCGGGGTTGCAGGCGCAGCAGGCGAGGGAGCGCGAGATGACCTCTCGGGTTTCGGTGGGGCGGATGATCTCATCGACCCACAGACGCGACGCCGCGTAGCGCGGGTCCATGGCGTCGTCATAGGCCTTCTGGATCTTCTCCAGGCGCTCCTTCTTCTCGTCCTCGCTCACCTCGGCGCCCCGATTCTTGAGCTGGATCGACAGCAGGGTCTTCGAGGCCTGGGCGCCGCCCATGACCGCGATGGCCGCCGACGGCCAGGCGTAGAGGAAGCGGG
>JBCCLG010000196.1:0-8069 GCA_039027015.1 Acidobacteriota bacterium
CCACTTCCAGGACCTGATCGATCTCAAAAAACTGAACGGGGACTCGAGGGTCAGCCGACGCCGTGGGTTTGACGTCAGCCTCCACCGCGTCAACGGCACCTGCCACCTCAACTTCGGCGCCAGCAAGTTTAAAGGGCCGGCGCGAATCGAAGCCGCTCTTCGCTTTATCGCCGAAAACCCGCAGTTCCAGGTTAAGGACATCGGAGGACTGCCGGACGATAAATCGCGAGTGGTGCTCGCGCGTCGGCTGGTTCGAGAAGGTTTTCTCACGATCTCGGACCTCGCGGCAACCGCGGTGCCCGAAACCGAGAAAGCGCTCGTGACCTAAACCGCCCTTGGCGCGGTGATCCGAACGGCGCCGCGCCCAAAGTCAACTCTCGCGCGGGGATCTCCAGCCAGGAGGCCCCGGTGGGGATCCCTGCGCCTCGAGAGGCTTTCGCTGAAACTCAGGCCCTCACGACCACGACGCTCAGACCTGGAAAAATATGATGCTTGAACTTTCAGACGGCGTACACGCAGCGGCAGCTTCCGAGTCTGCGGAGGCCGGGGACCAGTGGTTGCCTCTGCTCGCGCCGAGGCTCGACCCCGCCCTGGTCTCGACTCCAGCGCTGGGCCGGATGGAAAGACTTCTGCGCCGCGTCCCCGGATTCGCCTTGGGCGCCATCGAGTGCCGCCTCGACGAAGCAGATTCCCAGGTAGACCTTTCCTTTCGCCTTTCCCATGCGGCGCAGGCGCGGGCTTTCAAACGGCTTCTGGGGCCTCGCTATTTGATCGATTTTCTCGAGTCCTGGAGCCTGGAGAAGGACCCTCGGATTCCCTTTCTGTGGCTCGAATTCGACCTCGACCAGGAACCTGGAGAAGAGCTGCACCCCTTTCTGCTCGCCAAGCTCTCGGGCCGTACCGAGGCCGATTGGCTGGCCGAGTCTCTCGTACCGCGCATGCAGGCGGGCCCCGTCTCGAAAGATCAGCGCACCCTGATCGCCCGGAGCCTCGCCGCCCTGCCGGTGGAGGCGAGCCCAACCTACATCAGCACCCTCAAGGCACGGGGGCAGAAAACCGTCCGCTTCGATCACTACGGCCTGACTCCCAAGAAGATGGGCGACTATCTGCGCCTTCTGGGACGCAGGGATTTAGCCGAGGCTCTCGCCGATCCGGCGGAGCTGCTCTCTGAAACGGATCAATTTCATCTCAGCCACGATTTCGCCTCGCAAATCGAGCCGCGCCTCGGCGTCGAGGGCTCCTTTGCCCAGGGAGTGCTGCCCAAGCTTTCCAGGTGGCAGCGCCTCCTGTGCAGGCTGACAGATGCGGGCCTGTGCAGCCCGGCCAAGCGCGACGCCGTTCTCGCGTGGGTTGGCTACGACTCGCCTTCGAGCGTGCCGGGCCTCTGGCCCGAGGCCTGCCGCGACCTCGGCGGCTTCATGGTGCGCTCCCTGAGCCACGTCAAAATCATCTGCCACCCCGAGAAGCCGCCGGAGGCGAAGGTCTACCTTCTCTTCGGCCAATACCTCAGGAGCTCCAGAGGGTCCCTCGTTCTGAGAGATCGGTAGCTCCCGCAGCGAGATCTCTCACTCCCCGCCGAGTCTCGAGCGTCTGCCCCTCTGGCATTCGCCCCTCTACAGCAACCTTTATAAAACCACCCTTTGATGCCGAAAACTCGGCGGACTCTCAATCCGCTCGAGGACCCAGGTCCACAGCCGGGCTCGAACTTCGAGCCTTTTTCCGGAAACGCTAGGAGAAAGCGATGCAAGACGAAAAAAGAGACGAGATGCTCCAGAACCTGAACACCGCCAAGGACAAGCTCAATGAGCTCGACATCGAGTCGCTGAGCGACGATGAGCTTGAGGACGTAGCGGGCGGCGACTGGTCGCTGTGGTGCTGCAACAACAACAACGGCGGCGACAGCGACAACGGCGACGGCGGCGACGCCGGCGACGGCGACAACGGCGGCGACCAGAACGTCGACGTGGGTCCCAAGCTCGGCGGCGGTTGATCGATCACTTTTGAGAGGTCGCAGACCGCGACCTCCGATCCACCACCGCCACCAGGCCGCGTTGTGGATCGACGTTCACACAACAGGGGCAGGTATTCGAGCCCTTTTTAGAAACGCAGGGAGAAGCTAATGCAAGACGAAAAAAGAGACGAGATGCTGCAAAACCTCAGCAGCGCCAAAGACAAGCTCAACGAGCTCGACATCGATTCGCTGAGCGACGAAGAGCTCGAAGACGTAGCCGGCGGCGACTGGTCGCTGTGGTGCTGCAACAACAACAACGGCGGCGATAGCGGCAACGGCGACGGCGGCGACGGCGGCGACGGCTACAACGGCGGCGACCAGGGCGTCGAGGTCGGTCCCCAGATCGGCGGAGGCTGATCGCCGAGGGCCTTGCCGACCTCCGCTCCGGGAGCCACGTGGCGGCTCGGGCGGGGGTCGAGCCGGGCCTCGCCTCGCGCCTGTTCACGGCGCAGCCCCGCAAACGTACACGGCCTCGCCCAAGATTTTCTTCAGAGCACCCACCCCATGGAAACCCGCAGCCGCTCCTGGCCCGATCCTCTGGTGACCGCCAACCTCTATTGCGCCGGCGAGAGCGATCGCGCCATCGTTCGGGTTCTAGGTCCCCTCCAACGCCAGCCCGGGGACTCCAGCCGCTCTCTCTGGTTCATGCGCTCCCGCCGCCGCGGCGAGCATCTGAAAATCCGCCTCCACTGCTCGGAGCGCGAGGCCCCGCGGCTCGAGGCTCAGCTCCTCGAAAGGAGCGCCTCATTCTTCGCCGAGCTCGACGCGGAGCAGCGGTCCTCCCAGCGGGATCCGGCGAGAAAGAGCGGCGGCGCGGCGATCGACGAGGAAGACGAAATCGAGGGCCTTGCCGAAGACCGCTCCCTTCTCTTCACGACCTACCGGCGCAGTCCGGTGGCCCTCGGCGGCCCCCCGTTCACCGACCGAGACCGCTTCCTGCATCTCTTCACTCGCGCCCTGGGCGCCGGCTGCTCGTGGCAGCTGCGCGACGGGTCCTCCTCCCAGGCCTCGCCCCCGGCGGGCAGGAGTCTTCTTTTCTTCCGTATGACTCTCCTGGGACTTTCCGCCCTCGGGCTCGAGCCCTCCCTGCGCCCGGAGATGCTTCTCTACTTGAGAGACTGGCAGGTGAGAGCTCCCCTCCTCCAGCGCGGGGCGCCGCAGCATCAGGCCGACCGCTGGCTCGAGCGCACGCGTCAAGGGCTCGAGCCCCAGGCGGCTTTGGCGGACGCGATCTCGGCCCTCGCCCTCGCCTATCCCGCCGGCGGCCTCCCGCAGGACCTCGAGGCGGTGGAGAGGGAGTGGTGGAGCGCGCTTCGCAACCTCGCGGAGGACGTTGAGGCGTTCCGCGAGAGCCCGGATTTCCGGGTGGATCCCTTCGCCGAGGACATGCTCTTCGCGCCGGTGATCAAGGTTTTCACCGGCGCCGCCTACCAGCTCGGCATGGGAACGCTCGAGGTCGCAAGGTGCGCCCAGCTCATGCTCCAAAGCCTCTATCCCCAACACGCCGGTCGCCCCATTCCGCTTCGCTTGAGCGAGCGGACGCCCGCGGGCCCGGGCACCGCACGGGCCGCTCGGTCGTGAACCTCCTCGACACCGAAATGGCCTGCGGCGCGCGCGGCAGAGAGCCTTGGCCGCCCGAATCCCAGGCCCTGATAGCTCGGGTGGCGGGGCTCGAGATCCGGCGGATTCTGCCGTTCTCAAGCCCCGCGTGCGCGGCGGCCCTCGAGCGGATGGAAGCGCTCGAGGCCGAGCTGGGAAGAGAGCGCCAGGAGCTGGCGAGACGCCTCTACGACGCCGTTCCCAACCATGAGGCCGATCCCCGCCGCGCGCTGCTCAAGGCCCGGCGCGACAGCCACAACGGCCGCTCGCTAGAGCGCTATCGCGGCTCACGGCACTGGTCTTCTCTGGTGGCGGCGAGCGGCGGGCAAGTCGAGGAGGTCCTCGCCCTCGAGGCGCGGCTGACCCTCCTCAAGAGCGAGCTGGAGAAGCTGCATCGCCAGGAGTTTCAGCGCGAGGAGACCGAGCTTCTCCGCCTCGCGGAGCAGCCCGGCTTCCTCGCCGGCCTCAGCTTCGCGAGCCCCGACCTCAAAGCGCGGCTCGATCGCCGCTCCGAGCGCGGCCGCTCCACCAGCCGCCGCAAGGAGCGCAAGCTCGCCCAGAGCCTCCTGCGCTACGCCAGCCGCGCCGCGCTCAAGCTGTCGCCCAACTCGACCCTGACCCCGGTGGGCGTCGCCAGGAGAGTCGAGGCCGACGGCGGAGCTTTTCCGCGCTTCAGGGGCACGGAAGCTCCCGCCGGTCGATCGAAGCTTCGCTATTCGCGGTCGCGGCTCGAGCAGCTCGGGGTGGCCCTGCTCGCCATGCCCGAGGTTCAGGAGCGAGTGCCGGTCCGCCTCAACCCGTCCTGCCAGCTGATCAGCCGCGACGTCCTGCTCTACATCCGCGCCGCACGTTGGGAGCTCGACCCGGCGCAGCCGGAGATCACCTTCCGCGCCTCGGCGCTGCGCAGGGTCCGCGTCGATCGCCCCGCGCTCGCCTGGTGCCTCAAACGCCCGATAGACCAGCCGGTCCGCCTCGAGCAGCTCGAGGCCGAGCTGCTGGGCGATGCCGTCGCTCTACGGCTCCCCGCGGGCGAGGCGGCCTGCGCGCTCGAGCAGCTCCTGGACCTCGGGATTCTCGAGTGGCTGCCCCCCTGGCGCCAGCCCGGGGCGCAGCTCGAGGCCGAAATGGTGCGCCTTCTAGATCAGCTGCCGCAAAAACCCTGGGTGGAGGAAGCCCGGGGCTGCCTGCGCGGCCTGGTGGCGCTCGGGCAGGGGCCGCGGGCCACGCCGCGAGAGGAGTGGGGACGCCGCGCCTCGGCGCTCGCCGAGCGGGCGTGGCGGTCGATCCCCTCCACCGGCGACCATCGCCCGGCGGCGAGTTCGGGCCTCGAGCTGTTCGAGGACGTGATTCTCGCGCCGGCCGAGGGCCGTGCCGGCGACCCGGTGGTCGAGGTGCCTCGAGAGCCCCTCGAGAAGGCGCTGGGCGCCGTCCGTCCCTGGGCGGAGCTGGGCGGCCTCTGCGGTTCGCGCCTCGACTTCACGCTCACCGTCACCTCCTATCTGCGCTCGTGCTGCCGGGGCCGCGGGAGAATCTCCGTTCTCGAGGCCTTCCAGCTCGCCCTGCCGCTGTTCAGAGAGCACCGCCGCCACAGCGCCCGCCCGGGAGGACCTGCCGGGTGGACGAGCTCCTTCGATCCGCTCGACACGCCGGCCGTCCAGGAGCTGCACGCGCTCAAAAGTGATCTCTGGAAAAGCCTGCTCGAGCTGTCGGACGGCGCCGAATCGGCGGCTCACGGGCCGGGACTCGCTCTTCGCGGGCGCGACCTCGAGGCTCTGGCGGCACGCATCCCCGAAACCTACCGACCGCGCCTCGGGCCGTGCCTGCAGCTCCAGGCCGCGGACGCGCGCGCCGAAACCTTCGTTCTCAACCGCTTCTTCGAGGGCTCGGGCCGCTACAGCAGCCGCTTCGCGCCCCTCATGGAGCCATCGGCTCGAGACTCCTGGGTCGGCCGACTCGTGGCCGGCTCGTCGTTCGAGGAATCGGGCGAGACCCTGCACCTTCTCGATCTGATGTGCTCTCAAGGCAGCGCTCTCAACGCGCGCCATGTGCAGACGCGTCACGTCCTGCTGGTGCCGGGCGAGGGGTTCAGCCTGCCGTCTCCAGTCGGCGTCCAGCTGCGCGACCTCTCCCTCGATCTCGAGTCGGAAGGCCCCGTCTGCCGCCTGGTCGACCGCGAGAACCGACGCTATCTCCCCGCTCATCTCGGCGGCAGCGCCGTCCAGATGATGCCGGCCCTCGTGCAGTTTCTGGCGCTTTGGGGACCCGGAGAGATCGCCTCGCCCCTGCCCCCGGTGCGCGCGCGGCGCCTCGAGGGAGCTGTTTTTCAGCCCCGCCTCACCCTCGGCAACGTGGTCATGGGACGCGCTCGGTGGACTCTCTCGGACGACTCCCTGGCCCAAGAGCTGGAGTCCCTGCGGGGCGGCGAGGCGCTGGCCGCCGTCTCCCGGCTGAGGCGCCGCCTCGGGGGGCTGCCCGAGCGGGTCTTCGTGGCCGAAAAAATCTCCGGCCGCGTTCCCGGCGGCATGTTCAAGCCTCAATACCTCGACCTGACCTCACCTCACTTCGTCGAGCTTTTGCGCCACATCCTGAAGGCGCAGCCTCGGCTGAGCTTCGAAGAGGCCCTCCCGGACTTCGCCGGGCCCGATCGAGCCTGCGGGGACGCCCGGGCGATGGAAATTCAGATCGACACCGCCGGCGCTTCGGCGCCGCGAGAGTCACTCGCCGTTCCGGCACTCCACCTCTGACGCAACAAGGAAGACAACCATGGAAGAGCGCACACAGCCCGAAACCGAAGCCGCCGACAGCGACCGCCTGGAGGGCGTTGATGAGCTGAGCGACGAAACCCTCGAGGACGTCTCCGGCGGCTGGGCCGGCGATAGCGGCGGCGAAGACGGCTAAAGGCCTGGACCGGTGCCTCGGGGACCCGCGCTCGCCCGTTCAGCGCTTCGCCGAGCGGGCGGCCTCCCCTACTTTCTCGTGCAGCCTCTCGAGCAGATCCTCGGTGCGCTCCTCGAGGGCACCCCGGGATCGGCTGAAATCGAGGACGACGGAGGCGGGCTCCTGGCGCGCCGCGAGCAGCGTCCTCTCCGCCAGGCGCGCCAGCATCAGCTCGCCGCGATTGCTGAGGCCGAGCCGATTGGCGGTCATGTGCACGTGGCTGCTCAGCACCCGCGCCCTCTGCGCCGGAATCTCGCGCCCGAGCCAGCGGCCCACGGCGAGCACCGCCTCCGTGAAGGGCGCCCAATGCCCTCCGGACGGCCCCGCCGACGAGGCGAGGGACGCCAGCAATTCCGCAAAAGCTTGACTATGACCGACAAAGACTTCATCCGCCCGGGCGACCAGCCCCTGGCTCTGGCGCCACGCCGCGGCCGGCGGATAGCGAACCAGCCTCATCAGGTCGGCGAAATCGGCCGCCACCGCGAGATTCACCCCCAGGAGGTTCCCCAGCTGATCGACCGGGCCCGGGTCGCTGCCCCTCAGCTCGGCCCAGCAGGCCAGGGAGGAGAGGGTGAAGAGCGCGTGACTCAGCTCCAGGCCGCGGGGCCCGCCGTAGCGCTCGACCTCAGGGCGGTATTCGGCCTCGACCACCGTGCGATCCGCCACGATCTCTTGCGGATCTCCCCCGGGCTCGGCGGCGAGAAGGCGCCGGTTGATCTCGAGGATCCTCGCGTCGCTCGGGCCCTCGGCGGGCGGGAGGCGGTCCCAGAACGCCTCTGCATGCGCCCGCAGCGCCTCGCCGCAGCGCGCCGCGGCCTCCGCCGAGGGCAAAGCCACCCGCAGCCTTATGTGGGGGCCGCCCAAACCGTATCGAACGAAGAAGAGCCCTTCCGCAACGCCCTCCGCGAGCCAGCCCACGGCGAGGGGCTCGAGCCGACGCAGCAGCTCATTCCGGTTCCCTCGGTCGTGAAGATGCCAGGCGTACCAGCGGCTTTTCGGGCCGGAAAGCGCCGAGGCGAACTCTGTGCTGCCCATCGCTTATTCCTCGTCGAAGCGCCCGCGGAAAGCCTCCGAGGGACTGCACGCGCAAACTACCTTTTTAGCTTCGGCCACACCAGCCGAACGCCGCGCCGAGCTGGATCTCAGCATCCGACGCTCGGCCGGCCCTCACAGCAACAGGCGACCGGCGCTCGCTCCTGAGCAGCCGCCGCCAACACTCCCACAGGAGAACGCCATGATCGAGTCGAGCCAAGAACCCATCGAGAACGAAATCGACCAGACCCCAGGAATCGAGGAGCTGTCCGAGGACGATCTCGAGGACGTTGCCGGCGGCTGGAGCCAGGACAACGACGGCGACGGCGGCTGATAGCCCGCACCGCGCCAGCGGTTCTCACGACGGCTTCCGAGGCGTGCCTAACCCCCCACTCCCCCCGAGGCGCGCCGCGGAAGCGTCTATTCTGTTGAAGCGGCCCCCGAACCTCCCGCTCACGAACGACAGAAGCCCGCCCCGGGGGGGGCCGGG
>JBCCLG010000197.1:0-8062 GCA_039027015.1 Acidobacteriota bacterium
CCGGCGAGGTCCTGGGCCGCGTGCGCCAGGCGAGCGCCGCAGACTATGAGCGCGTCGCCCGGGCGAGCGCCGAAGCCTTCGACGCCTGGAGGCGCTGGCCGGCGCCCCAGCGCGGCGAGGTCGTACGCCAGCTGGGCGAAGCCCTGCGCGAGAACAAGGAGCCTCTCGGTCAGCTGGTCACCCTCGAGATGGGCAAGATCCTCTCCGAGGGTCTCGGCGAGGTGCAGGAGATGATCGACATGGCGGATCTCGCGGTCGGCATGTCGCGCCAGCTCTTCGGCAAGACCATGCACTCCGAGCGCCCCCTGCACCGCATGTACGAGCAGTGGCACCCCCTCGGGCCGGTCGGCATCATCACGGCCTTCAACTTCCCCGTGGCGGTCTGGGCCTGGAACGCCGCGGTGGCCGCGGTCTGCGGCGACTCGATGATCTGGAAGCCTTCCGAGATCACGCCGCTCACCGCCCTCGCCACCACCAAGATCGCCCAGCGCGTGCTCGAGAAGAACGACGCGCCGCCGATCTTCAACCTGGTGGTCGGCGACCGCACGATCGGCGAGGTGATGACGGAAGACCGGCGCCTGCCGCTGATCTCGGCCACCGGCTCGGTGCGCATGGGCCGGGAGGTCGGCCAGGTGGTCGCCGGCCGCCTCGGCCGCTCGCTCCTCGAGCTGGGCGGCAACAACGGTCTTCTGGTGATGGACGACGCTGATCTCGATCTCGCCCTGCGCGGCGTACTCTTCGGCGCCGTCGGCACCGCCGGCCAGCGCTGCACCACCACCCGGCGCCTCTTCCTGCACCGCTCGATCGCCGAGGAGATGACCGAGCAGCTGCTCAAGGCCTATCCGAGCATCGCCATCGGCGATCCGCTGGATCCCGCGACGCTGATGGGTCCGGTGATCCACGGCGGCGCCGTCGACGCCATGATGGGCGCCCTGGAGACGGTGCGCGGGCAGGGCGGCGAGGTGCTTTACGGCGGCCGGCGCCTGGACCGTCCCGGCTTTTTCGTCGAGCCGACGCTGGTGCGGGTTCCCGAGCAGCTGCCGATCACCTGCGATGAGACCTTCGCGCCGATTCTCTACATCCTCGAATTCGAGGACCTGGACGAGGCGATCGAAATTCACAACGCCGTTCCCCAGGGCCTCTCGTCGGCGATCTTCACCCAGAATATGCGCAGCGCCGAGCGCTTCCTGGCCCACGCCGGCAGCGACTGCGGCATCGCCAACGTCAATATCGGCACCTCGGGCGCCGAGATCGGCGGCGCCTTCGGCGGCGAGAAAGACACCGGCGGCGGCCGCGAGGCCGGCTCCGACGCGTGGAAGGCCTATATGAGGCGGCAGACCAACACGATCAACTGGGGCCGCGAGCTGCCCCTCGCCCAGGGCGTCGAGTTCGACGTCTGACGGCGGTTCGGAAGGCGCCGCCGCTGCAGGCGGACGGCGCCGTTTCTTCGGGCCCCGAGCCTCAGTCGTAGCGCAGCGCCACGAGGGGATCAACCCTCGAGGCGCGCAGGGCAGGAACCATGCAGGCCAGAGTCGCGATGGCGAGCAGCATCACGGAGACCGCGCCGAAAGTCACTGGATCCTGCGCCTGGACCTGGAAGAGGAAGCCGGCCAGGATCACCGAGAGGCCGGCGCCTAAGACCAGGCCGATCACCAGACCGAGCGCGGTTTGGCGCAGACCCTGACCGAGCACCAGCCGCAGAACGTCCTCGCTCTCGGCCCCCAGCGCCATGCGCACCCCCATCTCCTGAGTGCGCCGGGTGACCGCGAAGGCCATCAGGCCGTAGAGCCCCACGCAGGCTAAGAAGATCGCGGCGCCGCCGAAGAGCGAGAAGAGAAAGCCGAGCAGGTTCGGGAAGAACATGGTGCGCACGAGCACCTGATCCATCGAGATCACGAAGTAAATCGGAAGGTTGGGATCCGCCTCGAGAACCACACCGCGCAGGGTCTCGGCGAAGGCCAGCGGCGCGCCGCGGGTCTTGACCACGATCCAGGCAAAGCGCACCGGATTTTGCGCCAGCGGAACGTAGATGCCGTGCTGGTCGTCAGCGTTGTCGAATTCGGCGAAGCGCAGGTTGGGCACGACGCCTACCACCTCCACTACGCCCGCCTGGGGGTCGGCGGCCTCGGCCTCCTCGCCCTCCCAGAGATCGATGCGCTGACCGATCGGGTTCTCGCCGGGCCACTCCTTATCGGCAAAGCCTTGGTTGACGATCGCCACGCGGGCGGTGTCGGCGTGATCGAGGGCGGTGAAGTCGCGGCCTCCAAGAAGCTCGACCCCCAAGGTCTTGAAGTACCCGGGCGAGATGATCGAAAAACGAGACCACGGCCTCTGAAACGCCTGCTCGTATTCCTCCCCGGGCCGCTCGTACCGGATGCCGCCGGCGCCGATCTGCTCGTCGGTGGGGATCACCGTGCCGAGGGCCACCGAGTCGACCTCCGCCCGCTGGCCGAGATCGCGGGCCAGGCGCTCGAAGAAGGCCACGCGGTCGGCGTCTTCCGGATAGTCGCCCTCGAAGAGGCCGACTCTGGCGGTGAGCACCTTCTCGCCGTCGAAGTGGTGCTCGAAGTGATTGGCCGCCAGCACGCTGCGCACCGCCAGGCCCGCGCCGATCAGGAGAGCGGCCGAGATCGCGACCTGGGTCACCACCATGGTTTTGCTCACCCAGCCGACGTGGAAGCTGGTGGAGCCTCGGGTCGAGTCGGAGAGCACCTGGCGAAGGTCGGGACGCGCCGACTGCCAGGCCGGCACCAGGCCGGCCACCAGCGCGGAGAGGGCGGCGGCGAAGACGGCCAGCAGAAGGACCGGGGTGTCGATGTAGAACTCCATCCAGAAGGGCGGCGCGGTGGTCTGAAGGGAGTTGCCAAAGGCCTGCAGGCCCACGTGCGCCAGCCCGATGCCGAGCGCCGCGCCGAGAAACGAGAGGATCGAAGACTCGGCGAGCACCGAAGCTAGGTTGTGCCAGCGCCCGGAGCCCAGGGCCGAGCGGATCGCGATCTCTCGGCTGCGCACCGAGGCACGGCCGATCAGCAGGTTGGCGACGTTGAAGCAGGCGATCAGCAGCACCAGGACCACCGCCACGAACATCACGCCGGTGAGCTGGCGGGTTTCCTCGTCGACGAATTCCTCGATGAAGGGCTTGACCACCGAGCCGACGCCTTCGTTGGTGGCCGGAAACTGCAGCTCCAGCTGGCGGGCCAGAACGGCCATTTCGCTCGACGCCTGCTCGAGGGAGACGCCGTCCTTGAGCCGGCCGAAGACCTCGACGCTCAGGATCTCGTCGGAACCGCGGGGCAGCTCTTCGACCCTGAGGTCGAGCGGCATCCACACCTCGCTGGTGACGGGGAAGCGAAACTTCTCGGGCATGACGCCGATGATGGTGGCGGCCTTCGAGTTGGCCCGCACGCCGCGATCGATCACCGAGGGATCGCTGCCGTAGCGGGACTTCCACACGTTGTGGCTGATCAGAACCACCGGGTGCGCGCCGTCCTCGGCGTCCCGGGCTTCAAACCCTCGCCCGAGAAGCGGCTTGACCTCGAGAAGCTCGAGGAAATTGGGGCTCATGAAGGAGCCGTCGAAGCGGTCCGGCACCCCCTCGTCGGCGAGGTTGATGGTGCCGCTGGTCCACGCCGCCAGGCCCTCGAAGCTCGTCTGCTCGCGCACGAACTCAACGAAATCGTGCTGCGAGATCTCGATCGCGTTTTGGTCGCGCTCGAGGTTATTGGCCTCGAGATGCATGAGCTCGTGGCCCTCCTCGAACGGCAGGCCGCGCAGAAAGACCCCCTGAATGATGCCGAACATCGCCACCGTCAGGCCGATGCCGATGGCGAGGGCGAAGATCGCCAGCCCGGTGGCGCCGGGGGTCTTTAGGAGTTTCCTCAAAGCGTGTCGATACATATGCCGCAAAGCGTCCATTCAGCTGGCTCTCCACAAGTCGCGTCGGTGGTCCTTCTGTCACGCCACTACGCGGTTCGCCGCTCTTTTGTTGACAAACCGGCTGAAAATCCACCGTCCCGGAATTCTGCGGGGAGCGATGCGGTTGGGGCGGAACATGAGAATGCGCTGGACTGCTCTCGCGCTGCTGATCGCCATCGCGCTCTACCCCGCCGCGGCTCTCGCGCTCGCGGAGCCCGGGGAGAGCGGGGGAAAGCGCGCCTTCACGCACGGTCCGATGGAGAGCCCCGGAGCCGCCCAGGCCGTGCGTCTCGAGCCTCCAGAGCTCGCCACATGGGACCTCGAGCGGCCTCCCAACAGCCAGCTCGGCCGGGATCCGCGCGACGAGCGGACCGCGGCCCAGCTGGACCCCGGATCCGCCTGCTGCCCCATGGCGCTCAGGCTCAGAACCTGCGTTCTTCTGCATTGAGCTCCGCGCCGGCCTCCGAGCCGAGCTGACGGCGAGTCTCGCCCGCGAGCGAGGCTCGACCGTTCGTCGCTGAAGCGAGACGCCGACACACGGCGGCGCCTCCCCCATTCTTCCCAGCAGACGACGATCGGAGCTTCCATGCAGCCCCAACGCACCCCGAGCGCGCGTGCGCAGAGACGCGCGCGCCTTTTCTCCCTCGCCCTCATCGGTCTTTTTCTAGCGTCCCTCATCCTCCCTCTCCTCCGCGGACACTCACCCCTGAGCCTCGGCCTCGATCTGGTGGGCGGCGCCCGGGTGGTGTACCGGCCCGATTTCTCGCAGCTGCCCGAGCGCTTCCGCGAGACCGATCGGGGAGAGCTTCTCTCCATGGCCAAAGACACCCTCACGGGCCGGCTCCTGCACCGCTTCGAGACCCTGCCAGACGTGGTGATCCGGAGCGACGAGAGGATCGTGGTCAGCCTCCCGGGGGAGCTCGATCAGCGCCAAATCCTCGAGACCCTGGGCCGGACCCACCGGCTGACCTTCCGCCTCGCCCACTCCTTCGGCGAGCGGCCGGATTCGCCGCGGGGTCTGCTTCTGCCCTACCGGGGCTCCTGGCTCGATTTGGGCGAGGAGCTGGTCTCGGGGGACGCTCTCGACCCGCAAACGATTCGCGTCGGCTTAGGCTCCCAGCACGACCCCGCCCGCCCGGGTCCGGCGGCCACCGTGAGCTTTGAGTTTCTGCCGCCCTACGACGAGCGCTTCGCCAAGATCACCGCCGAAAACCGCGGCGAGACCCTGGCCATCCTGCTCGACGACCGCGTGGAGTGGGCGGGCACCATAGAGAGCGAGATCCGCGGCCCCGGCCAGCTGCGCGGCGCCTACACGGCCCAGGAGGCTTCCGAAGTGGCGGGGCTCCTGCGCGCCGGAACGCTGCCTCTTTCTCTCGAGATCGAGAGCCTCCAGACCGTAGGGCCGAGCCTGGGCGAAGAGCTTCGCCAGCGAGGAACGCAGGCCCTGGCCTGGAGCGCGCTGGGCCTGGCGCTGCTGCTCGCCCTCGCCTACGGCCACCGGCCGAGCCTGCTTCT
Organism: Acidobacteriota bacterium; assembly: GCA_039027015.1. Classification (GTDB taxonomy): domain Bacteria; phylum Acidobacteriota; class Thermoanaerobaculia; order Multivoradales; family J023; genus JAUIJL01. The sequence goes on from JBCCLG010000197.1 coordinate 5,431, forward strand.
TGCGGGCTTCCTCTCCCTCGCGCTGCTCGGGGTCTTCACCCTCGGAATGATCCGCGGGCTGGGACTGACCGTCGATCTCGTGGCGATCGCCGGCCTGGTGCTGTCGCTGGGCATGGGCATGGACGCCTTCATCCTGGTTTTCGAGGCGCTCGAGAAGCGGCCGCGGCGCGAGGGGGCCGAGCCGGAAGTCCGCTCGGCCGTCCGTGAGGTGCTCAGGATCTACAGCTTCCGCGGCGAAGGGCGGGCGCTCATCCACGCCAATCTGACCACGCTAGCGGTCGTCGTCCTGCTGCTCGGTATCGACCGCCTGAAGGCCTTCGCTCTCTTTTTGATCGTCGGCCAGGCGGCGTCTCTTCTCACGCTGCTCGTCACCCGCCAGCTGCTGATCGCGCTGGCGGAGCGGGGATGGCTGGAGCCCGTTCGGCCTCGGGGCCTTTTCGCGCTCTCGCCCGCGCCCGCTCTGCGCGGCGCCAGGCCCGGGCTTTTCCGCTGGAAGCGGGTTTATCTCGCGGCCCTCCTGTGCGGACTCGCGGCCGCCGCGGCGACCGTGGGTTTCTCGGAAACCGCGGGCCTGCGCTGGGGGCCCGATTTCCAGCCGGGACTTCAAATACAGATCGAGACGCGAGGCTCCGAAAGAGCGCTCAAAGCCCCGGAGACGGGGGATCTCGCCGGCCGGCTCGAAAGAGATTTTCGGGGTATCGAGGTCCGCTCCCAGCGTTTGGGCTCAGGCGACTCGTCACCCTCCAGGCGGCTGCTCACCCTGCAGGGATCTCCCTGGGGGCCCGAAGGCTCCTGGGGCCAGGAGGACGCGTCATCTTCTGAGGGACTCACGCCCGAGCGGCTCGTCCGCTGGCTCGGGGATGAGGGCCAGAAAGTTCTCGCGATGGACTCCATCGACTCCCGCCTCTCCGGCCGCCGTACCCTCACCAGCCTGGCGGTAATGTTCTTCTCGCTCTCGCTGCTCGGGATCTATCTCTGCTTTCTCAGGCCCTCGATCGACCGCTGGTTCGCTTCGGGGGCCTCGGCTCCGGAGGGGGCCTCCGACTCAGGACGGCGACCGCTGCTCCTGCTGCGAGGAACGATGCTCGCCGTGGTCAGCGATTTGGCGGCGGTTCTCGCCGCCCTGGCCCTGCTGAGGATTCCGATCGGCATGCCCGAGATCGCCGGGCTTCTGACCATCATCGGCTACTCCGTCAACGACAGCATGGTGCTCGCCTGCCACCTCGAGAAGCCGTCGGCCGCGCCGCCGCGCGATCGCCTCGCGGAGGGAATCGACACGCTCCTCTCGCGGACGCTGCTGACCAGCCTTTCGACGATGCTGCCGGCGGCGATCATCCTCGCGACCGGACTCGATCCTCTGCGCGGATTCGCCTGGACGATCCTGATCGGCACGATCGCCGGCACGCTCTCGTCGACCTTTATCGTCGCCTCGTCGCTGAAGCTCGAGCCCCGGGAAAGCCGGCAGGCGTCCGCCCCGACTCCTCGGCCGGCGGACCGCGCTAAGCTCTCGGCATGAGCATCCACGTCGTGACCCACGAAGCCTGCCTCGGCCACGAGAACGGACCCGAACACTTCGAGCGCCCGGATCGCCTGAGGACCCTCAACGCACTCTTCGACGATCCGGAGCTCGGCCTCGAGCTGGAGCGTCATCTGGCTCCGCGCGCCTCCCTGGAGCAGATCGAGCGCCTGCATCCGCGCAGCTATATCGAGCGGGTGCGCGATTTCTCCCTCGCAGGAGGCGGCGCCCTCGATCCCGACACCTCGGTCAACGAGCTTTCCTGGGAAGCCGGGCTGCGCGCCGCGGGCGCCGGCGTTCTGGCCGTGCGCCTGGCGGCGGATACCCGGCGCCCGGTCTTCGCGGCCGTCAGGCCTCCGGGACACCACGCCGAGGCGGCGCGGGCCATGGGCTTCTGCCTGTTCGGCAACGTCGCGATCGCCGCCGCCGAGGCGCGGGCATCAGGCCTGGCCGACGAGATCCTGATCATCGACTGGGACGTGCACCACGGCAACGGCACCCAGGCCCTGGTGGAGCGGGAAGCCGCGACCCGCTTCGTATCGCTCCATCAGTGGCCTCTTTATCCCGGCACCGGCCGGGAGGAGGAGCGCGGCGTGGGCAACGTATGGAACGTTCCGCGCCCTGGAGGGCGCCCGCCGGAGGAATACATTTCGGCCCTCAAGGGAGCGATCGATCAAGCCCTCGACGGATTCGCGCCGCAGCTGGTGATTCTCTCGGCCGGCTACGACGCCATGCGGGGCGATCCGCTGGCCGGCTTCACCCTGAGAGCGGCCGACTACGGAGAGCTGGTCGGCCATCTTCGCGGCCAGCTGCCGGATGCCGCCGCCTGCGTCGCGATGCTCGAGGGCGGCTACGACCTCGGCAACCTCGAGAGCGGAGTGCGCGCCACCCTCGAGGAGCTCGACCGCTGGTGACCTGGCCTCGCCTTCAGGCCTCGGAAGGCTCAGGGTCGCCCTCGAGGCCCAGCTCGCTCAGCGACTCGGCCTCGAGAATTCTGGCTCCTATCCTCTCGAGGACTGCGGAATCGTCGATGGAATCAAGGCGCTTCAGGCTGTCCGGCGGGACGCTGCCGAAGCGCTGCCGAAGCAGCGACTTGAGGACCAGCCGAATCCCCTC
>JBCCLG010000198.1:0-8054 GCA_039027015.1 Acidobacteriota bacterium
CCGCGACTTCGGGATGCCCGTTGAGAATCTCAAGGGCGTGGTCGACGCCATCGCCGGTCTCGAGACCCGCCCGGGCCGCCTCTTCACCACGGCGAGAACCCAATACGTCGAGCCGGATGTGCACGTGGTCAAGGTGGGCGACGACTACGTAGTGCAGCTGAACGACAACGGCCTGCCGAAACTGAGGGTCTCCCGGCAGTACCGCTCCATGCTCAAGGCGCTGCGCGCCGACAAAGAGCAGGGCGACGCCAAGGCCTACATCAACGACAAGATGCGCTCCGCCCTGTGGCTGATCAAGAGCCTCGACCAGCGCCAGCGCACCATCCACAAGGTGGCGACCTCAATCTGCAAGCAGCAGCGCGGCTTCCTCGACCACGGAGTGGAGCATCTGCGTCCGATGGTGCTGCGCGACGTGGCGGAAGACATCGAGATGCACGAGTCGACGGTCAGCCGCGTGGTGTCCAATAAATATATGCACACCCCGCGCGGCCTGCTGCCCATGAAATTCTTCTTTCACTCGGGCATCGACCGCGACTACGGCGGCGATATTTCCTCCCTCTCGGTCAAGCGCAAAATCGAGAAGCTGGTGCAGGAAGAGGACTCCAAGAAGCCGCTCTCGGACAGCGAGCTGATGCGGATCCTCAAGCGGGAAGGCATTCAGATTGCCCGGAGAACCGTGGCCAAATACCGCGACGAGCTGGGCATTCCGTCGTCCACCGACCGCAAACAGATCTTCTGACCCGCCCCGTCGCTCTTAACAGGAGGCCGATCGTTGAATATCCACTACACAGGCCGTAGCGTCACCGTCGACGACGAGATCAAAGGCTATTTCGAGAAGAAAGTCGCCAAGCTCGCCCGCTTTGTAGACGATCCGTCGGAGGCTCACCTTATCCTTGAGTCCGAGCGCGACAAGCTGATCGCGGAGCTCAACGTCACCCACCGGCACGGCGACCTCCACTCCAAGCACGTCGCCGACCACATGCAGGACGCGGTGCTCGCCGTGGTCGAGACCACCGCCAAGCAGGCGCGCCGGGCCCGCAAGAAATTTCTCGACCAGCGGCGCCGCACCGAGCGCCAGGCGACCCAAGAGCAGAACTGGCCGGATCCGGAGCCCCTCGAGGAGATCGAGGACGACGAGCACTGGATGGCCGACGTGATCGCCGCCGAGAGCCTGGGCGACGCCGAGCCGAAGATCGTCAAGACCACGCGCCTCTCGATCAAGCCCATGAGCCTCGACGAGGCCTCGGTCGAGCTGCAGAAGAGCAAGAACGACTTTTTCGTTTTCCTCGACTCGAGCAGCGACGAGGTCCGCGTGCTCTACCGGCGCAAGGATCAGAATTTCGGGCTCCTCGCCCCAGAATTTTGAGCAGGCGCCCATGATCGACAGACCGATAGATCGATAGATAGAGACGGGAATCCGGCATGAAACTCGCCTCGCTGGTCGACGCCGAGCTGATCTTTCCTCAGCTCGAGGTTTTCGACATCCCCACGCTGCTTCGCTCGCTCGCCGAGCGCATCGCGGCGCACCAGAATATCGCCGACGCTGGCCCGCTCTTCGAGGCTCTGTGGGAGCGCGAGCAGCTCGGCTCTACCGGCATCGGCCAGGGAATTGCGGTCCCGCACTGCAAGCTCGATGGCCTCGGCGACGTCGTGATGGCGGTGGCTCACACCACCAAGCCGATCGACTTCAGCGCCGTCGACGGCAAACCCGTGCAGCTGTGCTTCACCGTGGTGTCGCCGCGGTCGAATCCCGCCGCCCACCTGCAGTGTCTCGCCGCCATCTCCGGCTGGATCCAGTCGAGCGGGGCGGTCGAGGATCTGATCCGGGAGACAGATCCCGCGGCGATGTACGCCATGCTCACCGAGCGGAGCTGAGCCCTTGACCGCCCACCCCCTCGAGCGCGGAGCCCAACGATGAACCGCCACGTGGCGGTCCACGAGCTGCTGAGCGGCGAGCTGGCCGATCTGCACTTCAAGGTGCTGTGCGCTGAACAGCACCTCGGCCGCATGATCACGCACCCGCGGGTTCAGAAGCCTGGGCTGGCCTTCGCCGGCTATTACGCGTACATCAAGCCCGGTCGCGTGCAGATCATCGGCGAGAGCGAAACCGAGTTCCTTAAGACCGTGCCGCTTCAAACCCGGCGGGAGCGCTTTCAGGAGATCGTCGCGCCGCACGTTCCGGTGTTCATTATCAGCAAGGGCATCAAGCCGTTTCCGACCTTCTTCGAGCTGTGCAAAGAGCGCCAGGTGCCTCTCCTCTCCACCCAGGCGATGAGCTCGACGACCATCAAGCGGATCAGTTTCTTTCTCGAAGACCACCTGGTTCCCGTCACGCGCCTGCACGGCGGGCTGGTGGAGATCTACGGACTCGGCGTTCTGCTGATCGGCAAAAGCGCCGTGGGCAAGAGCGAGTGCGCCCTCGACCTCATCACCCGCGGACACTCCCTGGTAGCCGACGACATTGTCACCATCCGCCGCTATCCGAGCGGCGACCTGATCGGCTACGCCGAAGCGCCGGCGAAATACCACATGGAACTGCGCGGCCTCGGCATCGTCAACGTCAAAGATCTCTTCGGTCTCGCGGCCATCCGCGAGCGGGTCAATATCGACCTGGTGATCGAGCTGGATCGCTGGCAGGAGGGTCAAACCTACGACCGCCTGGGGCTTGATGAGACGGTGCACTCGATCCTCGACACGCCGGTGCCCTACCTGCGGATGCCGGTCGCCCCCGGCAGGAACCTCGCCGGCCTGGTCGAGATCGCGGCCCGCAACCACGTGCTTCGCCTGCAGGGGCACGACTCCGCGCGGGAGCTCGTGCAGGCTCTCGAGGCGCGACTGGAGCAATCTCGCCGTGACATCCAAAGACGCCGCTGATCGCACCGCCGACGGCGCGCTGCGCCGCTTCGTGCTCGTGACCGGGCTCTCGGGCTCCGGAAAGAGCGTCGCGGCGGCCGCGTTCGAGGATCTGGGCTTCTACTGCATGGACAACCTTCCGGTCACCCTGCTGCGCCAGCTGCTGCGCGAGCCGGACTTCCACGTGGGCCAGAACCGGCCGATCGCCGTCGTCGCCGACGTGCGCTCACCCGGCTTCGCAGAGGCCGTCCCGGAGGTGCTCGGCGAAATGGACCGAGACCGCCTGGACCCGGTGATCATCTACCTCGATGCCGCCGAGGACGTTCTCGTCCGCAGGTACTCGGAGACCCGCCGCAGCCACCCGATGGGGGAGGGTCAGCGGCCGGTTCTCGACGGCATCCGAGCCGAGCGCCATCTCCTCGCCCCTTGGCGCGCCGCCGCGGACCTCATTCTCGACACCACCGACTGGTCGCTTCACGACATGCGGGGCGCGCTGTTCAGCAAATTCGGCAGCGGGGAAGTGAGCGGCCCCATGGAGGTCTCGATTCTCTCGTTCGGATTCAAGCACGGGCCTCCGGTGGGCGCCGACCTGATGATGGACGTGCGCTTCCTCGACAACCCGTACTTCATTCCCGGCCTCCGCGAGAAGACCGGTCGAGATGCCGAGGTCGTCGACTTCCTGAGCGCCCAAGAAGACTATCGGCAGCTTCTCGAGCACCTGACCGACCTACTGTCCTTTCTGCTGCCCCGCTACGTTCGCGAAAATCGCCGCTACCTGACATTCGCGATCGGCTGCACGGGAGGAAGACACCGCTCCGTGGCCGCCGCGGAGAGCCTCACCCGCCACCTGACCGAGGCGGGCTGGGCCGTCAGGCTGAGCCATCGCGACATCAAACGCTAGGCGCGCCGCGGCCCGATGCCGCGTCTCGCCAGCCGCCGCCCGGCGACGGCGTCGGCTTGACCGGTGCGGTATTATCAGCGCTGTCGGGGCAGGGTCCAGCTGGGATCCGCCCGCCATTCTCACGTACCGCGCATGGTAGGCATCCTCATCCTCACCCACGGCCAGATGGCCGACGAGCTGCTGGCGTCGGCGCGCAAGATTCTGTGCAGCGACCTTCAGGGATTCAACTCTCTGACGCTCGACTGGGACGAGACCTTCGAAGGGGCCTCGAAGCTGGTCGAGGAGGCCCTCGAGCCGCTGGAGCAGGGTTCGGGAGTCCTGATCCTGACCGACATCTACGGCGGGACGCCCACCAACGTGGCGCTTGAGTTTCTCCAAGCGGGCCGAGTCGAGGTGATCTCCGGGGTTAACCTGCCGATGGTGGTGCGACTCGGCTGCCTGTTCTCCTCACAATCCACCCTGCCGCTGCCGGAGCTCTCGACCTGGATCGAAGGCAAAGGAAAGGCGAGCATTTGCTCCGGCCGCTCCTCCAAGAAGCCGCCCAGGAAACTCGGCTGTTGAAGCGCACCGCCGGAAAACCGCGAGTACGCCCGGAAGTCCAGAACGGCAGGAAGTAAAGTATCGCCGCCGCCACGAAAAGCAGAGGATTGAGAATGGTCGAGAAGGATCTTGAAATCGTCAACCGGCTCGGGCTCCACGCCCGAGCCGCCGCGAAGCTGGTCCACACCGCCGCGGGCTTTTCGAGCGAGATCACGGTCTGCCGCGAAGAAGACGAGGTCGATGCCAAGAGCATCCTCGGGCTGCTGCAGCTCGGCGCCGCCCAGGGAACGCACATTCGTATCAAGTGCGAAGGGCAGGACGAGTCGGAAGCCATGGAGTCCGTGGCGGACCTGATCTCCGGACGGTTCGGAGAGGAGACCTAAGCCCCGATGGCCCCGATGCAGTCATTCGAGGGCTTCGGAGCCGCCGACGGCATCGCCGCCGGCAAGGCCGTCTGCATCTCGACGCGCATCGGAGATATCTACCAGATCCCGGTGCCCGCGCCCGAGATCGAGGAGGAAGTGCAGCGCTTTCGCAGGGCCATCGAGCAGAGCCGCGAGGAGATCGCGCGCATGCGAGACCGCGTCGGCGAAGAGATGGGGGACGACCTGGCGGGCATCTTTGACGCCCAATGCCTCTTTCTCCAGGATAAGTATTTCCTAAGCGAGGTCGAGTCTCACATCCGCCGGGAGAGCGTCAACGCGGAGTGGGCCCTCCAGGAGACGGTGCAGGAGGTGCAGGCACGCTTCGACGCCATAGACGCCGAGCACTTGAGAGAGCGCGCCGAAGATCTCCGGCACGTCGGCCGAGTGGTGGTCCGGAACCTCCGGGGCCTCCACCTGCATCAGCTTTCGGAGGTGCAGGGAGAGGTCGTGATCATCGCCGACGATCTCTCGCCCTCGGACGCCGTCCGCCTGGGGCGCGAGAACGTGGTTGCCTTCGTGATCGAGCACGGCAGTCAAACCTCCCATACGACCATCATCGCCCGGTCGCTGAATGTGCCCGCCGTGATCGGAGTGCGCGGCATCAGGCGCCAGCTGCTCGACCAGGCCGAAGTGCCGATCATCGTCGACGGCTCCTCGGGTCGGGTGATCATCAAGCCCGACGAGGCCACCCGAGAGACCTACCGCCAGCTCGTGGAGGACAACGAGCGACGGGAGCTCGAGCTGCTCGAGACGAGCCTGCTGGCCGCGGTTTCGAAAGACGGCGTCGAGGTCAAGGTGATGGCCAACATCGATCTGCCGGAAGAGATCGGCGACGCCGTGCGCTTCGGAGCCGCCGGCATCGGCCTTTACCGCAGCGAGTTTCTCTACATCGAGAAAAGCCCGATTCTGCCGACAGAAGAGGAGCACGTGGCCCTCTATCGGCATCTGATCGAGGCCGCGGCCCCGCACCCGGCGATCATCAGAACCTACGACCTCGGCGGTCGCAAGATCGCCCGCGAGGTCATGGAGACCCGGGAGGAGAATCCGGTTCTCGGCCTGCGCGGCATTCGTCTGACGCTGGCCAGGCCCGACATCTTCCGAACGCAGATTCGCGCCTTGATGCGGGCCACCGTCTTCGGTGAGCTGTGGATCATGCTGCCGATGGTCACCATTATCGAAGAGCTGCGAGCCTTCCGAGAGTTTGCCGAGCAGATGATGGCCGAGCTCGAGGCCGAAGGCATTCCGTTTCGGCGCGACTTCAAGCTCGGCTCGATGATCGCGGGGCCGGCGACCGCGATCATCAGCGACCTGATCGCCCGGGAGGTCGACTTCTTCTCGATCGGCACCAACGATCTGATCCAATACTCCCTCGCCGTCGACCGCAACAACGAGCACGTCACCAACCTCTACCGGCCTTTGCATCCGGGTCTGCTGCGCATGCTGCGTACGGTGATCCAGAACGCCAGGGCCGCCGGCATCGAGGTGAGCCTGTGCGGCGAGATGGGGGGCGACCCCAGGCTGACGCCCATCCTTCTCGGCTGCGGGCTACGCCGCGTGTCGACCAGCCCGCGGCAGGTGCCGACCATCAAGCGCCGCATCCGCGAGCTGACCGTCGAGGGGCTGGAGGCGATCGTCGACCGGTGCACCCAACTTCCAACGGCCGCGGACGTCGACCGCTATCTCGCCGAAGCATTCGGAGAATCGAATTGAGTTCACTACCCAAGAAGTCGAAGCTAAACCGGAAGACCGGCCGCCTTTGGGGCTTCGCCGCGCTCGGCACCTCGCTCCTGGTGGGCTGCGGAGGTTCCGAACCCCCGGTCACTACGCCGGCACCGGTGCAGGTCACCTCCCAGGTCGAGCCGCCGCCCCCACCGCCGCCGCTGCCGCCGCCGATCCGCGAGGTCGAGGCGACCGGCGGCCAGAGCCAGGTGCGGGTGATCGACCCGGGCGGTGACGGCGACGCCAAGCCCAAGACGCTGATCGAGGCCTCCAGGCTCGCCAAGGCGCAAAAGCGCAGGCAGCGCCAGCAGGAGCCGATCGCCGAGATCAACGACGACAACCTCGCCGAGTTCGCCGAAGGCGCCGAGGTGATCGTCCTCGAATCGGAGCCCGCCGCGCCTCTCGAAGGCGAGACCTTCGAGCCGACGCCAGGCCTCACGGAAGATCCCAACGTGCGCACCGAGGACTTCTGGCGCAACCGCGCGCTCGAGATCCGCATGGGCTGGCGCCGGGCCATCGACGAGATGTCGGAGCTGGAGCTAGAGGCCGCCGCTCTGCGTCAGCAGTTCTACGCCGAGGACGACCCATACATCCGCGACAGTCAGGTCAAGCCGTCGTGGGATCGCGTGCTCGATCGCATGCGGACCCTCCAGGAACAGGCCGGCAGGTACGAGCGCGAGCTCGACACCTTCCTCGAGGAAGGCAGACGCGACGGCGCGCTGCAGGGCTGGCTCAACCAGGGCTGGGAGCTCGAGCCGACCCCCGAGGAGCGCCTCCTCGTCGAGCAGGTGTCCTTCGGAACCCAGGCGGGGGAGCCCCAAACCACCGACGACGTCGACAATTAGACTCACCCCCCATCCGCGTGACGGCCGGGCGGCGCCCGGCTTTCCCGTCGCTCGATGCCGGCCTCAGGCCGGCATTTTTTCTTGGCGAAAAACCGGCCTATAATCGAGGCTTCGGAGTCCTCCGTTCCTTCCACTTGCCGGGATATTCGGCGGAGCCCGCGACGCGGCGCGCCAGGCGCGCCCCCGGGCCGCCGAGACCGAGACCCGAGTGAACCGACCCGCGATGCCCAAGCTGCCGATTCTGACGCCGAGACACGAGCCCATCCCCAAGCCTCGACGCTTTTACGTCGAGACGTGGGGATGCCAGATGAACGAGCTGGACACCCAACGCATGTCCGGGCAGCTGATGGAGCAGGGCATTCTGCCGACCCGCAAGCCTCAAGACGCGGACCTGATCCTGCTGAACTCCTGCAGCGTCCGCGAGAAGGCGGCGCAGAAGGCGTACTCGCGCCTTGGCGAGTACCGCCTTCTCAAGAAGGACCGCCCTCATCTGATGATCGGCTTTTGCGGCTGCGTTGCCCAGCAGGAGGGCGAGAGCGCGGTACGCCGGGTCAAGGATCTCGACTTCGTGATCGGCCCCGGCAGGGTTGGGGAACTGCACCAGATCCTCGAGCAGCGCCGCCGGAGCGACGAAGCCGTGGTCGCCACGGGCTTTCCCGAGGCCGCCACCCGCAACTACGCGATCGACTCACTGTCCCGTGAAGGCACCTATAAGGGCATGGTCACGATCATCGAGGGCTGCAATAAGAAGTGCACCTTCTGCATCGTGCC
>JBCCLG010000199.1:0-8039 GCA_039027015.1 Acidobacteriota bacterium
GCGCAGGAACTTTCTCCAGGGCGAGCTGCGCAGCTATCGTGTGATGCGCGAGACCCTGGCGGGGTTCTAGCAGCCCGGGGCAGGAGTCCAGCCGCGCCGCCAGAGGCCAGGTCGGCTTCGCCGCTCGCCCGCCTTGTCAGGCGCTCTCCCGGCGCACTACAGTGAGCGGCGATGGCGACCACACTGCAGCAGGTCATCGACCGACTCACCGGCTTCTGGCACGGGTGGGGGTGCGCCTTGATCCCGCCCAGCTCCTTCGAGGTGCCCCTCGGTCTTCTTCATCCGGAGGCCTTCTTCCGTCTGCTCGATCCGGAAGCCTGGCAGGCGGCTTTTCTGCAGCCGATCAGCCGTCCGGCCGACGCCCGCGGCGGCCGACACCCGTTTCGCAAGGCTCGGCACCTGCAGCTGCAGGTCGTGCTCGGCGACGCCGAGCTCCTCGCGCCGCGGCAGCTCATGGCCTCCAGCCTGGCCGCCGTGGGCTTTGACCTCGAGCATCACGATCTGCGCTTTGAGGATAGCGATCTCACCATCGCGGCGGCCGGAGTGCTCGGCCGCGGCTGGCAGGTGGTGCTCGACGGGCTGCGCATCGGCCGGGTGAGCTTTCTCGAGGCGGTCGCGGGCCGGCCACCCGCCGCGGTCACAGCCGAGCTTTCCTACGGCGTCGAGCGCCTGGCCATGGCCAGATCCGGCGCCGCCGACGTCTACGCCATCCCCTGGCAGACCGCCGGCCCGACCGGCACGCGGCACAAGCGCTCCGAGGAAGAGCAGGAGGTCTTTCGCTACTCCTCGAGCGTCGCCGGCGCCGACTTTCACCGAGCCCAAGTGGCGGCCCTGGCCGAGGAGTCGAGGCGCTGCCTGGAGGCCGAGCTGCCGCGCATGGCCTACGAGCTGGCGGTGCGCATCCTGCCGTCCCTGGACCACCTCGAGGCGCGCGGCAGCCTCGGCCAGCTCGAGCGCGAGCGCGCGCTCGCCGAGGTCGGCGGGCTGGTTCTAGCCTCCGCGGAGCTCTACCGCGGCGCGCGAGCGGCGGCCGAGAGCCGCGAGCCGGGAGGAGAAGCCTGATGCCGGCGCAGCGGCCGCAGCCGTCAGTGACCGAGCTGCTGGTCGAGATCCGCTGTCAGGAGATGGGGCCGCGTCTGGCGCGGCGGCTGGTGCGCCGCGTAGGGGGGCGGGTGTTCGAAGAGTTGATGAGCCGCGGCATCGCCATGAGCGAGCTGGTGACCGCCACCACGCCGCGCCGCCTGGCTTTTTCCGTGCGCGGGCTGCCCGAAACCGACGTCGAGAGCGAGCGCGTGGTGTGGGGGCCGGCCGTGGCGGCAGCCGAGGATGCGGCCGGGCAGGCGGCGCTTCTGGCCTTCGCCGAAGAGCAGAAGATCGAGGCGTCGAGCCTCGAGCGCCGCGCCACCGAGAGCGGCGAGCGGTACGCCCGGGTCGAGGTGATCGAGGGGCGGCCGATTGCCGCGGTCATGGTCGATCTGCTCGAGCGCATCCTTTCTGAGGTCCCCTCCTACTTCGAGCTGGCGGGCGGCCGCCTCTGGCCGCGGCCGGTCACCGGACTGTGCGCCGTTCTGGGCGGCGAGCCCCTGCCCCTCTCCTGGGCGGGCCACCGGGCGAGCGGCGAAACCGTGGGGCATCCGATTCTCTCGCCCGAGCCCGTGGCGGTCAGCGGCTGGCGGGACTACGAAGCCGGGCTGGCGGATCGACGCATCGCGGTGACCCGCGGCGAGCGCCTCGAGCGCCTCGAGCGGTCGGCCGTCACCCTGGCCGGCGGGCACTCCGCTCAGCCAGCCTGGGGCGCCGGGCGCCGGGCTCTTCTCGACCGGTGGGCGGGCTCGTGCGAGATTCCCGGCGTGATCGAGGGCCGGATCGCCCCGGAGGCCCTCGGGCTGCCGCGGGAGCTGTGGGTCACCGTGCTCGCCGAGCGCCAGGGAGCGGTGGCGATCGAGCGCGAGGGCGAGCTGCTGCCGCTCTTCCTCGCCGTGATGGATCGCGACGACGATTCCGAGGGCCACGTGCGCTCCGGCCGCGAGCGGGCCGTGGCGGGGGACCTGCTCGACGCCCTCCTCGACTACGAGCGCGATCGCGCGGTGCCCATGGCCCAGCGGGTGCGCCAGCTGGAGCAGATCACCTTCCACGAGCGCCTCGGCACCTACGCCGACAAATCGCGGCGGCTGGGCGAGCTGGCGGACCTGGCGTGCCGGGACCTCGGCTGGGACGACGTGCGCGAGCAGGCCCTCGAGGCGGCGAAGCTGGCCAAGGCCGACCTCACCACCCGCGGAGTCGAGGCCTTCTCGAGTCTCGAGGGCGTGATGGGCGGCCTTCTGGCGCGCGAGGAAGGCTATGCGGAGCCGGTCTGGCAGGCGATTTACGACCACGCCCGGCCGCTGGGCGAAGGCGCTCCCATTCCCCGCGGCCGCGTGGGCCGGGTGCTCGCCGTGGCCGACCGGCTGGGCAGCCTGGTGGGATTTTTCGGTCTCTCGGACGACGAGCCCGACGGCCGGCGGCGCTTTGCCGATCCCCACGCCCTCGGCCTGCGGGCCCACGGCCTGCTGCGCCTGATCCTCGAGGGGGAGATGGAGGCGCTCGACCTCGACCTCCTGATCGCCCGCGCCGTTCTTCTCTACGGCGACCTGCTGGAGCGCGACGCCGAGTCGATCCTCCGCCGACTCCAGGCCTTTCTCGATCGCCGGCTCGACCACCTGCTCGGCGGCCGCGGCTTCCGAGCCGACGAGATCGAGGCCGCCAAGGCGGTGGGCACGCGCAACCTGCCGGACCTGCTGGCGCGGCTCGAGGGGCTGCGCGCGTGGCGCGGCGAGGCCGCCTTCGCCGAGCTGCTCGCGACCTCTCGGCGCATGGCGAAGATCGGCGACGAAGCGCCGGAGGCGACGCTCGAGCCCGCCCTCCTGACGGCCCCGGCCGAGCGCGAGCTGCTCGAGCACCTGGAGCGGGTGAGCGCCGAGGTCGACGAACGCGCCGCAGGGAGCGACTACGGAGCAGCGCTCGGAGCCCTCATGACCCTGGTGCCGCCGCTCGAGAGCTTTTTTGCCCAGGTTCTGATCCTCGACCAAGACGAGCGCCTGCGGGCCAGCCGGGTGGCCCTGATTCAGGCCTGCCGCCGTCAGTGCTGGCGGGTTGCCAGGCTCGGCGCGCTGCGGGCCTCGGGGCTCGACTAACCATAGGCACGCAGCAAGGAGAGCGCGGTGGCCCGCATCCACATTCTCGATGATCACCTGATCAGTCAAATCGCCGCTGGCGAGGTCGTGGAGCGCCCGTCCTCCGTGGTGAAGGAGCTGGTCGAGAATTCTCTAGACGCCCGGGCGAGCGAAGTGCGGGTCGAGCTCGAGTCCGGGGGCAAGCGGCGCATCACGGTGACCGACGACGGAATCGGCATGGGGGCCGATGACGCTCTTCTGGCCTTCGACCGCCACGCCACCAGCAAGATAGCCTCGTTCGGCGATCTCGAAAAAATCGCCAGCCTCGGCTTCCGCGGCGAGGCGCTGGCGTCGATCGCCGCCGTGTCGCGGGTCGAGCTGCGCACGGCCGAGAGCGCCGGCGACGGGCATCGGGTGCGCGTCGAGGGCGGCGCGGTGCGCTCGGTAGAGCCCATCTCCCATCCCCGCGGGACCCGGCTCGAGATCGCGTCGCTTTTCTACAACGTGCCGGCTCGGCGCAAATTTCTCAAGAAGCCGCAAACCGAGCTGCGCCGGGCGATCGATGTCGTCCAGGGCTACGCCCTCGCACACCCCGCCGTGCGCTTCACGCTCGAGAACGAGGGCCGCGCGCTGCTTGAAACCCTGGAGGCTAGCGACGATATCGAGGGGCTGCGGCGGCGCCTCGGCCAGGTTTTCGGGCAAGAGCTGGCCGAAAATCTCACCGAGATCTCCCTCGAGTTCATCACCGACCACGAGGCGATCACCGGCTTCGTCGGCAGCCGCGAGACCACCGGCAGCCGTCGGCTCTTTCTCTACGTCAACAGGCGCCTGATCCGCGATCGCATCCTGCTGGCGCGCTTTTACCAGGCGGTGCGCGACGTGTGGCATCGCGAGGATTATCCGGCGCTCTTCCTATTTCTGGAGGTCGAGCCCGCGGAGGTCGACGTCAACGTCCACCCGCAAAAATCCGAGGTGCGCTTCAGAGATCCGGCCTTTATCGATCGGGTGGAGTCGGCCCTGCGCGAGGCTCTCGACCGCGCCCGGCGAGAGGGCTCGGCGCCGCTCAATCAGCCGCGCTCCCTGCCCGATTTGCCGGCCACCTGGGAGGGCCTGGGCGGCGCGCGGGAAGGCCAGCGCTACCGCTGGCAAAGCCCCGCACCGAGCCGGATCGCGGAACCCGCTGCGCCGGCTCCCGAGCAGACCGCGGAGAGCTTCGTGGGCCGCCCCGAGGAGCCGCCGGGCGACGCCTCGAGCGTCGAGCGCTCGGTGCCCGCCGGCCAGCCGCCCACGCCGATCGCCCGCCCCTCCTACCGGCCGATCGAGCCGCGCAGCGTGCCTCTTTCAGGGCGCGGCAAACATCTCGCGCCGTTCCGTCTGCTGGGCCAATACAAGGGCTCCTTGATCCTGCTCGAGGGCCACGACGGCCTCTATTTGGTGGATCAGCACGCCGCCCACGAGCGGATTCTCTACGAGCGCTTCCGCGAGGCTCTCTTCGAGCGTGAGCCGGTGAGTCAAGGGCTGCTGGAGCCCCTGCTCCTCGAGCTTTCGTCCTCCGAGGCCATGCGCCTGGAGGAGCTGACGCCGGCGCTCGAGGCGTGCGGCTTTTCGATCTCCACCCTCTCGGGTCAGGTCGCGGCGCTCACCGCCGTTCCCAGCGTGCTCAAAATCGAGCGCGCGGAAAGCCTCGTTCTGCGCCTGGCGAGCAGCGGCGCAGGCGAATCCGCCGGCGGCGTGGAGGCGGTGCGCCTGCGCCTTCTCGAGGAGCTGGCGGCGGATATGTCGTGCAAGGCGGCGGTCAAAATCCATCGCAAAATGTCGGTGGAAGAGATGGAGGCTCTGGTGAGCGAGCTTTTCGACCTCGAGCAGCCCTACGCCTGCCCCCACGGCAGGCCGACCGTGCTGCAGATGGGCGATGCCGAGCTCGAGCGCCGATTCGGGCGCCGGTGACGGGAGAGCCGTCGAGGATAGAGAAGAGGCGCTGGCTGGTGCTCTGCCTTCGGCAGGAGGCATGCAGCCTCCGGGAGGCATGCCGCAAGCGGCACCCGCAGGCAGCGCGCCGCGCGGGCTAGGCCGGGCGCTGGAGCGCTAAGTCCAAGCAGCGCTGGGGTTTGCGGTCTGCTCCTTGGGCTTTGGGAGGGGGCTGGGGCCGGCCCTGGGAGCTGGCACAGCTCTTGGTGTAGCGAGGGGCGATCGGACGAAGCCCTCAAAGCGAAACGCACGCACCCCAGGAGACCTCCATGCATCGCGTCGTCCCCGCGCCGCCCGTCACCGAGACCGCCGAAGACCCCCGCCGCCTCTCCCTGGCTACGGCAATCCGCTGGATGGTGTGGGTGGGAGCGCTGGTCGCAACCGTATCCGTCGTCCGTCTGGTGGCGAGTCAGTGGGATAGCTGGCTGCCGCTGGTTCAGTTCGGCGTTCTGTGCGTCGGCCATGGCGTCGTCGGGGCTTTGGGGCTTCTAGCCCGCGGCCCCCTAGGCCTTCGCCGCGCGGGCAACGCGCTGCTGGGGCTCTTTGCGGCGTGCGTGCCGGTTCTCTCGTGGGGCGCCTCGCTCCAGGACCTCCTGAACGAGCCCTGGGGCCCGCTCGTAATCTTCACCGTCCTGGGACTCGAGACGCTGGCTTTATCGGGCCTGCTGCGAACGTTTTTTGGCTACCGCGGCTGGCTGCTTCCAGGGGCTCTGGGGCTTTATGTGCTCGGCTTTCCGGCGGTGAGCTGGCTCGCCCTGCCGGCGATTCCCGTCCTCGGCGCGGGCGGCGTGGTGCTGCTCTTGGCCGCGCGAGATCTCAACCGCTTCTTCTTCCATCGCGATCGAATGGCCGGCCTTGAGCGTCCGCTTCCCGTGGCGCCTTTTCTCGCCCTGGTTGGCCTTTACGCCGCGGGGAGCTTGGCCCTCCTGCCAGGCGCTGCAGGCGGCGCCGTGGCGCTCACCGCCATCGGAGCGGCGTTTCTCTCGGCGGGAGAGGAATACGCGCGGGCGCTGGAGCGGGCGCTCTCGGCAGGCGAGCCTCCGAGGACGCCCGAGGCTCCGGTTCGGGCCTGGCCCGCGCGCTCTCGAGCGCTCCTCGCCTCGGGCGTCTCGGCGCTCGCCACGGCCGCGGCCGTCGGAGGCTTGGGCGCAGACCCGCTCGCGCTTTGGGTCTCGTGCGGTTTAGGGGGAGCGCGTCTGGCTACCTGGGCCATGCGCTATCGGCGTACCGGTGCCTACGCCCTGGGTCTGCCGCTGGTGATTTTCGGCTGGCACGCTTTCGGCGCCGCCTTCCCCGAGCTGCCAAAGCTCTGGACGAGCTTCACCTCCGCGCTCTTTCGCTCGGCGGGCGTTTTTGAAGCGAGGAGCGGCAGCCTCTCGGAGTCGCTGGCGGGGGCGGCCCTCGGCGAGCTGGGCTGGACGCTCGCCCTGGCGGCCTCCTCCTTCTGGCTCCGGCCGCGGTCGAGTCGCGGCATGCGCTGGGTGCACGGGGCCTGCGTGGCCGCGATGGCGAGCCTCTCCCTGGGCGCTTCGTGGATCGATCCCGCCGTGGTCAAGGCGGTGGCTCCGGCGCTGATCGCGGCCTGCGCTCTCGCGGCCTGGGGCCTGCGCTCCTTCGTGCCTTGGCTGGCCGGCCATGGCGGCGTCCTGGCTCTCTGCCTGGCAATCTCCGGCGTGCCGGCGCATGAAGGGCTGGCCGTTCTCTCGTGGGCGAACGCCCTGGGCGCTGCGCTCGTGGTCGCGGCGTCTCTCGCGCTGCGCCGGCGCGGAGTCCGGCTCGAGAACGACTCGCTGCTGGCCGGGCTGTGCGGGCCCCTCCTCGGCCTCCTGCCGCTGGTTGGCTGGTGCTCGGTGGTCCTGCTCTCCTCGCCCGAATGGCGGCTTCTCGGCCTGGCGGGCTCGGGGCTGGCCATGAGCCTCCTGCTGGCCGGCGGCGCCCTGCGTGTCCGGCCCGCGGTGGCGGCGGCGACCCTCGGCGCCATGGCCTCGAGCTTCAGCGGGCTCGCCGGATCGGTGGGCCTCACCCTCGAGGCGTCGATTCTGCTCAGCCTGGCCTGGCTCTTTGCCGGCTGGGCTCTCCTGGCGCTCTCGACCTCGGGTCGAGCGTCCGGATGGCGAAGAGACACGGCGGCGAGTCTCGGCGGCGCGGCCCTGGGCGGCGCGATTCTGACCGGTTCCTGCTCGGCGGTCTGGGCGCTGGTAGCCGGCGGGCCCGCCCTCGCCCTCCACGTGCCTCTCTGGACGGGGCTTCTCGGGGCCGACGCCGTTCTGCGCAGCCGGCAGCGGTGGGCCCACCGGAGATCGATCGTCCTCGCGCTCTCCCTGGCCTTGGCCTCGGCGGCCGCGGTGCCCGCGTGTGCGATTCTCCTCTCGCCCTCGGCCCTCGTCGCCCCGTGGACGACTCCCGCGGCCCTGTCCCTGGTCTTCTTAGCGTCCTGCCTGGCCCTCGAGGGGCTTCTGCGCCGGCTGGATCCGCTTGGGGAGCGGGTGTACCCTGGCGCTGCCTCGCTCCTCGCGGAATCGCGGGGCGAGCTGCTGAAGATGGCCGCCGGCGGCGCGGCCCTGTCCCTGGTGTTCTTCGTGGGCCCATGGAGCCTGGCCCTGGCCGTTCTGATGACCCTCCTGGCCTGGCGCGAGCGCGACTCGGATCGGCGCCGTTTCGTTCTGCCGTGGGAGCTGTGGTCTTTGGCCCTCGCAGGGCAGATGGGCCTGGTGACGGCCCATCAAACCGCGCTGACGCAGGTGATCGCCCAGGGCACCTGGGCCAGCCTCGCCCCGGGCGCGGTAGCGGCGATGGCGGTCTGGCTCTTCGTAACTCAAAATCTGCGGCCGGAGGCCCGAGCTTCTCGCGGCGCCCCGTGGGCCCGCGGGCTCGAGGTCGCCTGCGCCCTCGCCCTGGTCTTCGCCCTCGGGGAGGCGC
>JBCCLG010000200.1:0-8036 GCA_039027015.1 Acidobacteriota bacterium
AGCACCCAAGAACCCAGGAGCCCGTCATGATCCAGCTTGAAAAAGTCAGCAAGACCTTCCGCACCGATCGCATCGAGACCCAGGCCCTAGACGCCGTGGATCTGCGTATCGAGGCCGGCGAGCTGGTCTCGATCATGGGGCCATCCGGCTGCGGCAAGAGCACCCTGCTCTCCATCATGGGCCTGCTCGACGCGCCGAGCGAAGGCCGCGTGACCGTCGCAGGCGAGACCATCACCCGCTACGAGGACCGCAGGCTCGCCAAGATGCGAAACCGGGTGCTCGGTTTCGTCTTTCAGAGCTTCCACCTGATCCCCGATCTCTCGGTGATCGACAACGTTGAGATCCCGCTCCTCTACAGGCGCGAGGCCGCCAAGGAGCGTCGGCGCCTGGCCACCGCGGCCCTCGAGCGCGTGGGTTTGAGCTCGCGCCTTCATCACCGGCCGAGTCAGCTTTCCGGAGGGCAGCAGCAGCGCGTCGCCATCGCCCGGGCGATTGTCGGCGAGCCGAGCATCCTGCTCGCCGACGAGCCCACCGGCAACCTCGATAGCCACATGGGCGAGGAGGTCATGGCGATCTTGGAGGCCCTCAATGCCCGGGGAACCACGGTGGTGATGGTGACCCATGACGCGCGCATGGCCGAGCGCACGGGCCGCACCCTTCGACTCTTTGACGGCCGTCAAATCCACTGAACGAGGAAAGCAGATGCTGCGCCACTCCCTCACCCTGTCCCTGAAGATCCTGGGTCGCCGGCCGTTTTTCACCTTCGTCAGCCTCTTCGGTATCAGCCTGACCCTCGCGGTCCTGATGCTGGTCGCCGCCCTCCTAGACCAGGCCTTCGGCGGGCAGCCTCCCGAGGTCCACTCAGACCGCACGCTCGGCGTTTTTCAAGTGCGGCTCACCAAGGGTAACAACGTCTATCGCGGCCAGGGCGGCTTCCGCCTTTTTGACCAGGCGCTGCGCGATATGCCGGGAGTGGAAGCTCTGAGCATCGCGTCGACGCCACGGGCAGCACTCTCGTTTGTCGACGGTCAGCGGGTCTCCCTCAAAGCCGTGCGGGTCGATCCCGACTACTTCCGAATCATGGTCTATGACTTCATCGAGGGCGGACCGATAGACGCCCAGGACGCTCTCGACGCGGCCCCGGTGGCGGTGATCAGCCGCCAATCTCGGCAGCGGCTTTTTGCTGGCCAGCCCGCCGTCGGCCGCTCGTTCCACCTCGAGGGCCGCCGCTACGAGGTGCGCGGCGTGGTGGAGAACGTGCCGGCCTTCCGCGCCCTCTCCTCAGCCGACGTCTGGCTCTCGCTGGCTGCCGAACCGAGCGCCTCTTATCGCTTGGGTTACGAGGGAGATTTCCGGGCGTTCGCCCTCGCCGCACCGGAGAGCGACCTCGAGAGCCTGCGCGGCGAGATCCAAAATCGCCTCGAGAGCGTCGACGTGGCGTCCCACAGCGCGTACGAAAACCTGGAGGTCCTTCCTTTGACCCCTGTTGAGCTGACGGCGCAGCGGTGGCTCCGGATCCTCACCTTCGTCATCGATTCCGAGGGCCTGCAGGCCCTTGTAGAGGACGTGGACTCTCTTCAAAGGAGTCCGGTGGATCTGCTGCGCCTGATGCTCGCCCTCGCGGCTCTTCTCTTCATGATCCTGCCGAGCCTCAACCTGATCAACCTCAACATCAGTCGAATTCTCGAGCGCGCGGCCGAGATCGGAGTGCGCAAAAGCTTCGGCGCCTCCTCACGCGCGCTGATCGGTCAATTTCTGATCGAGAACGTGGTGCTGACTCTGATCGGCGGCGTCATCGGCTTTCTGCTCGCCACCGTGGCGCTGCAGCTGATCTCGGGCACAGCGCTGGTGTCCTACGCCGAGATCGGCGGTTTGAACCTCCGCCTCTTTGGCTCGGCCCTCCTGCTCACTCTCTTCTTCGGCGTGCTGTCGGGCGTCTACCCGGCCTGGCGGATGTCGCGCCTCCACCCGCAACAGGTTCTTCGGGAGACCGCATCATGATCCGTCACGTCGTCAAGCTGATGTGGAATCGAAAGCGCCAGAACGCCCTGATGCTCTTAGAGATCCTAGGATCTTTCCTGGTCCTCTTCGCCCTGGCGGCTGTAGCTCTCTCCATTCGAGACAGTGCCCGGCGGCCGCTCGGTTTTCTCGTTGAAGACCTGTGGATCGTCACCATCGAAACGCAGGATCCGGCTCAAGCCCAAGTCGAGGGGCTGGCGCAGCGCATGCTCGACGCCGTCAGCAGCCACGACGCTGTGGAGGCAGCCGGCGCCATGCCCTTCCCCCTTTATGACACCTCCGGCCTGACCAGTAGCTGGAGCCTGGAAGACAGGGAGCCGATCTTCGTCGAGGCTATCTCCGTCTCCTTGGGAATCGAGCGAGCGCTCGCCCTCGATGTGGAGGGCCGCTTCTTCTCGGAAGCTGATCTGCAGGACGCACTCCTGCCGATCGTGATCAACCGTTCCCTGGCGCTCCGAGCTTTCGGAGCAGACTTCGTGCCGGAGGGCCAGATTCTCGCGGTCTCCGAATTCACCACGGTTCGCGTGGTCGGATTGGTGGAGAGTTTTCTCAAGGGAGGCGACCTCGAGGCGGAAAGGCCGACCTATTTCAGTCCGATGGATCCTGCCGATCCCCTGCGCTTCGGGAGGGTGTCCCTAGCCCTGCGCATGCGAGCCGGCTCGAGTGCCGAGCTCGAGGAGGGGCTTATCGAGAGGCTTCGCCAGGTAGCGCCGGCCTGGAGTTTCGATCTCAATCGCGCGTCCGATTTGCGCGAGGCCCACCTTCAGAGCGGCCTGGCGCCACTCGCCCTCGGCGGCCTCGTGGCCCTCTTCCTTCTGGCCATGGTGGCCCTCGGGCTGACCGGGGTACTGTGGCAAAATGTGTCCAGACGCACCCGCGAGGTTGGCCTGCGCAGAGCCCAAGGCGCCACGGCTGCCGACATACGCCGCCAGATCGTTCTCGAGCTTATGACCCTCACCGCCGTCGGTATTGTGCTCGGCGGCGCGATCGCCGCGCAGCTGCCGATTCTGGGCCTCGTCGGTTCAGACACCAGCTCCTTGCTTCTTCTCCAGGCGTTCGTTCTCGCCGCCCTGGCCCTTACTGGCTTAACTCTCATCTGTGGCCTTTACCCGAGTCAGCTCGCCACCCGGGTCCAGCCGGCTCAGGCCCTTCAACACTCCTGAGACCGCCGATGGCTCCACAGCAGAGCGCCACCGTCCTGATCGTCGACGACGACCGCTCGATCACCGCGTCGATCTCGCTGCTGCTCAAGCAGAAGGGTTACCGGCCGCTCGAGGCCCGCAGCCCCGGGGAGGCGCTCGAGCGACTCGAATCGGGAGGCGCCGACCTGGTGCTGCAGGACATGAACTTCTCCCGCCGCACCAGCGGCGAAGAGGGGCTCGAGCTGCTCGCCACCATCCGCGGTCGTCACCGGGTGCCGGTGGTGCTGATGACCGCCTGGGGCACCATCGATCTGGCGGTGCGCGGCATGCGGGCGGGCGCCGCCGATTTCCTCACCAAGCCGTGGCAGAACGACCGCCTTCTCGCCACGGTGGCCACGGTCCTCGGTCTCGAGGACGCCCGCCGGGCCAGCGCCCTCTCCTGCCTCGAGCGCTCGGAACTGGACGCCCGGCACGATTTTGGAGGCATCGTAGGCGAAGACCCCCAGCTGCTGCGCCTGCTCGATTTGGTCGGCAGGGTCGCCGCCACCGACGCCTCGGTGCTGATCACCGGCGAGAGCGGAACCGGCAAAGAAGAGCTAGCCGAAGCTCTGCACCGCAACAGCCAGAGGCGCGCCCAGCCCTTCGTCAAGGTCAACCTCGGCGGCGTCTCGCAGACCCTTTTCGAGAGCGAAATGTTCGGCCACGTGCGCGGCGCCTTCACGGACGCCCGCTCCGACCG
This sequence comes from Acidobacteriota bacterium, assembly GCA_039027015.1. Taxonomy (GTDB): domain Bacteria; phylum Acidobacteriota; class Thermoanaerobaculia; order Multivoradales; family J023; genus JAUIJL01. The sequence goes on from JBCCLG010000200.1 coordinate 3,901, forward strand.
CAGGGGGCGCTTCGAGATCGCCGACCGCGGCACGATCTTCCTCGACGAGATCGGCGAGCTGGAGCCCGCCTCCCAGGTCAAGCTGCTGCGCGTGCTTCAGGACCGCAGCTATGAGGTGCTGGGCTCGAGTCAAACCCGCCGGGTCGACGTGCGCGTTCTCTCGGCCACCAACCGCCGCCTTGCCGAAATGGTGGAGCAGGGAAGCTTTCGGGAAGATCTGCTCTATCGGCTCAACCTGATCACCCTCGAGCTGCCGCCCCTGCGCGACAGGCCTTCAGACATTCCCAGGCTCGCCCGCCATTTCGCCGCGCGCTGCGCTGAAATCTACGGCCGCGACGGTCTCGCGCTCGAAGATTCGGCTCTGCGCTGGCTGGCGGAGCAGCCCTGGCCCGGCAATATCCGCCAGCTCAAGCAGGTGATCGAGCGGGTCGTGCTGATGAGCGGCAGCGGCACGGATCGCCTCCTCGCCGAGGATTTCGAGGCGTCGGCGGAGCTGGCACCTCGCCCCGGCGCAAACTCTCTTCCGCCGCCGGGCGCCATGACCCTCGAGGAGATGGAGCGGACGATGGTCGAAAAATGTCTCCGCCACTACGGCGGCAACGTCTCACGCGCCGCTCGCGCCCTGGGGCTCTCGCGCGCAGCCCTTTACCGGCGCTTCGAGCGCCACGGCCTCGATCCCGCGCAATTCCAGGATTGACGGATCGCCTCCTCGGCCGATGCTGCAAAACCGCCTTCTCCTCTATCTGCTGGCCGTACACCTCGGCGTCGGCGGCCTGCTGGCTTTTCTCTTCTGGGGCAGACCCTGGCTGCTCGCGGTGGAGGCGGGTCTGGTGATTTCGATGGTCGTCGGCTGGCGGCTCATCGAGGCTCTCTTCGTGCCCCTGCGCCTGGTGCAGACGGGCACCGGTCTCATTCGCGAGCGCGACTTCACGACGACTTTCGTGCCCACGGGTCAGCGGGAGATGGATCGGCTGATCGAGGTCTACAACCGCATGATCGAGGCGCTTCGCGAGGAGCGCCGGCGCGGGCGCGAGCAGGAGGAATTTCTCGATCGCCTGATCGAGGCCTCGCCGGCGGGGGTTCTGATCTGCGATCTAGACGGCGCGGTGACCCGGCTCAATCCGGCGGCGCGGCGGCTTCTGGACTTTCCGGGGCCCGGCGAGGAGCCCGATCGCCCGGACGTGCCGGGCGGGACCTCCTGGAATTCCCTCGAGCTCTTTCAGACCCCCTGGCGGGAAGCGCTCTCGGGACTCGAGGAGGGGCAGTCGATCACGGTGTCTCTTCCCGACTCCCAGCGGGTCCGGTGCCGCGCCGCGGCTTTTCGCGACCGCGGCTTTCAGCGGCGTTTCGTGCTCTTCGAGGAGCTGAGCGAGGAGCTTCGGCGCTCCGAAAAAGCGGCCTACGAGAAGCTGATTCGCATGATCTCCCACGAGGTCAACAACTCAGCGGGCGCGGTGAGCTCGCTTCTCGGGGCTTTTGGCCACTACTCCCCTCAGCTCGAGGAGGAGGACCGAGAGGATTTCGAAGCCGCTCTCGAGGTCGGCTCCGGGCGTCTCGCCCGGCTGACGTCGTTTATCGACGCCTTCGCCGCCGTGGTGCGCCTGCCGCCGCCGAGTCTCGCTCCGGTGGCGCTCGACTCCCTCGTGGAGGACCTGCTGGTGCTCTATCGGCCTTCCCTGGAAAACCGGCGGATCGAGCTGGTGCGGCGGCGGAAGGGCTCCGATTCGGCAAAGGTTCTGGCAGATCGGCAGCAGATCGAGCAGGTCCTGATCAACGTGCTCAAAAACGCGGCGGAGGCGATCGATTCAGACGGCACCGTCGAGGTCGTGACCGAGCTGGCCGAGGGGCGGGTGGCTCTGACGGTCTCCGATGACGGGCCGGGGCTCGACTCGCTGGCGGCGGCGGAGCTTTTTACGCCCTTCTTTTCCACCAAGCCCGAGGGGCAGGGATTGGGGCTGACTTTGGTTCAGGAGATCCTGAATCAACACGGGGCCCGCTTTTCTCTGGAGTCTCTGGGGTCAGGGGCCGGGTGCCGGTTCTCGGTGAGCTTTCCGGCTCACGCCTCCTCGGACGAAGACGCCGAGAGATCCTGACCTCTCTTCAGCTCGCTGGAGCCGGCGCCGGGAGCAGCGCTCAGAAAGCGCAGGTCAGCCGGCTCGTAGATCACGAATCCCTCGTCTGCCGGGCGGATTTTCTTGGCGTCCCAGCAGGCCTTCGCCTCCTCCTGAGAGAGCTCGGGATGGGCGTCTCGAATCCCCCGCAGGTACTGGAGGTAGTTGTTGCAGGAGGCGATTTCGCGCCGGAAATCGGGGTCGTCTTTTCGACTCTCAAGAAGATGCCAGGCCTCGACGGCTTCGGCCAAGGTTCGCCCCTCGTTCGCTCGGACCCAGGCCATGAAGTCGCCGTGGCAGACGAAGGCCGGGCCGATTCGGTCGGCGAAGAAGCGCCGGACCTTCGGGCCGAAGCTGATGTTGTCGGTGATGAGCGTCTCGTCCGTGAGCGCTTCCTTCGACCATTTGAATCGGCTCTTCTTCCTCGGCTTGGCGGGCGGAGCAGAAACTCTCTCGGTTCCGTCCAAAGCGCCGGCCACCCGCGCGCGGAGGTCGGCTTTGCGACCCGCTTTTGAGAGATTCAGACGCTCGCAGAAAAGCTGGAGGTCCTCGACCGGCCAGTACCAGCGCTCGAACTCCTGCCGGGAGGTCACGATTTCGGCGGGTGGGCGGATGGGGTCCTGGGTTGCCACCGGTTGACTTTATCGCTCCTCGGGTTACTGATGGCCTCGCTCCTCGGGTTGCTGCTGACTCGACCCTCGAGCTGCTGCTGACTCGGCCCTCCGCTGCGTCGCCCGGTGCTCTCCTCTCGGCCCCCCTCAGAACTCGTGCGGCTAACCGACTCGATGCCCACGTCCCTCAAGGAGGTGGGCCCTTCGCCACGATGGGTCCGCCGATGTGCCCAGAGCCTTCCGCTCTGACCTCCGCCGATCTTTCGAGTCCGCCTCCAGAGATGGGGGCCTTCCACTCAGACAAGCTTCGGGGGGCCGAGAGGAGAGCCCCCGGCTCCTTGTCGCTCCGGGCTCCGGTCGCTGCTTTTCGATCTCCTTCCTCCCCACCTACAGAGCGCCGACGGCGAAGGCGTGGACGAGGCCGGTCCGACGCAGCGAACCAGGCGCTCGGGGATCCGAGGACGGCGACGCTGACCTGTTTGAGCGCGAAGTCGCCGAACGTAGAAGGACTCTCTCGAAAGAAAGAGATGCCGGAACACCTGCTCCGGGCCCCGCCCGAAAGACTCGACGCGGAGAAGAATCCGCCTCCTCGGAGAACGCGAGCGTCGGTACAGCCGAACCCGCGAGTTTCAGCGGCGTCCGCCCGCAGCGACCCCGAGCGCCGACAGCGAAGGCATGGACGAGGCGGAACCGACGCAGCGATCCAGGCGCTCGGGGATCCGAGGACGGCGACGCGCGCGGCTCATGCAGAGCGCCACGAATTTTCGTACACTCAATTGAAACAATCGTTTGAATCTGCCGTTAGACTATTCGACCGGTGACTCCAGGTAACCCATGACAGCACCCGACCCCACCGACACCAAAGAGCGCCTCCTCATCGCGGGCATGGAGGTCTTCGCGGATCACGGCTTTGCCGACGCCAGCATCCGCCAGATCTGCTCGCGCGCCGGCGCCAACCCGGCGGCGGTGAACTACCACTTCGGCGACAAGCAGCGCTTCTATGCCGAAGTTCTCGCGACGTGCCATCTGCGGGCCGTGCAGAAGAGGCCGATCCCCACGCTCGAGAGCTACTCAGACCCTGAAGACGCCCTGCGCGCCTTCATCCGGTGGTTTCTCGAGCTGCTGACGGTCGACGGCGCGGGGCCCCTCGGGCGCCTGATGGCCCGCGAGATGGCCGATCCAACCCGAGCCCTCGATGAGCTGATCCTGCGCTCCATGGCCCCCATGATGATGACCCTGGGCTCCATCGTGCGCGCTCTCCTGCCCCGTTCAGACAGCCTGACCGTGAGCCTCTGCAAACAAAGCGTCGTGGGCCAATGCCTGTTCTACAGGCACGCTCAGCCTGCCTTCGAGAGCCTGAGACGCCTGCAGGAAGCGGGTTCCGTTCCCGCCGGCCTGCCCCCGATGGTCGCCG
>JBCCLG010000201.1:0-8023 GCA_039027015.1 Acidobacteriota bacterium
CCGAGAAGGGCTACGGCCTGGCGCACCTCTTGACCGACGGATCGACCCTTCTCGCCCAGCGGATTGACGGCACCCTCGACCTCATCCGGGCCGACCCCAAAGGCTTCCGCCGCCTCGACAGCGCCGAGGTGGCGAAGACCACGGTGCGCGCCCAGCCCGCCCTGTCGGACGGCGTGCTCTACCTGCGCACCACCCCCGGCGGGGGCGATGGCGAGGTGTTCGCCCTCAGGCTCTCGCCCTGAAGGGGGGGCTCTAGACCCTCCAGGGCGAGCCGCGCCGCCCGCCGGCGCTGCTCGAGGAAGAAGGCGGCTAACGGGAAGAGCAGGATCGCCCAGAGAACGTAGAACGCCGGATTTTGCAAGTCGAAGCCCTTGGGCCGATAGACGCCGCCGTAGACCAGGCAGGTGAGGCCGTAGAAGAAGAAGATCCCGCCGCCGCAGGCTCGCCAGAGCGCGAGGTCGATCAGGGCGGCTTCGCGGCGGCCTGACTCCGCGAGGTCTAAGTCCGCGAGGTCTAAGTCCGCGAGGTCTAAGTCCGCGAGGTCTAAGTCCGCGGGGCCCAGGCTCGAAGCGCCGAAGCCGCGAGGCGCGAAGGCCGGAATGAGGCGCTCTGCGTCCCACACCACGAGTCCGACGGTTCCCGACCACATCAGGGTGGTGACGATCGCCGTCGGCACCACGTTGGTGCTCCAGCAGAAGACCATGATGGTGGTGATCACCGGCAGCGCCATGAGCGCGCCGAGGGAGGCGAAGGTTTGAGTCATCAGCAGCAGGGCGATCAGCACCTGAACCGAGCCGACGAATTGGTAGAAGAAGCCCGTGGCGTGGAAGGCGTGCAGAAATTCGTGGAAGGTGCCCGTATTCTGAGGATCCGTAAACGGCTGAGCGAGAATTTTTTTGAGTCCGGACGGCAGGAAGGCAAAGCCCAGCAGGATGCGCAGGTTGACCACAAAGAGGTGGCACCACCTGCGGGCCCGGAGGGAGGGGAGAAGCGAGGCCAGAAGGGCCCTCATCGTCACGCGGGCTCCTCGGGAGGCGAGAGAGAGGCGATCAGCCCGCGCTCGGGGCGGATCTGGCCGGCGCGCAGCGCCCGGTAAGTCTCGCCGAGGCTCTCTGGGCCCCTCACCTCTTCGATCTCGAGCCAGCCCTCGCTTTCCTCGACGAATCGGTGGAGCGCCGCCGTCATGCGCTCCTGCACCACCCTGGGGCCCCAGTCGCGGTTTCGCTTCTCGGCCTGGGTGGGCGCGAAAAAGAAGCCCTGCTCGATTTCTGAGGAGGCGCGGGCGCCCTTGGGGGCAGCCGCGCGCTCCGGGCCGGCGCCGTGGCTCATGCCGATCGCCATGGAGTAGCGCAGCCGACCGCCGAGGCGCTCGTGCACGCGGGCCACGAGATCTCGGCGACCCGACATATCGACCACCACGGCGTAGCCGTCCGGGTCGAAAGCGTCGTCCTCGAGCTGCTCGTAGGAGAGCGTTTGGTCGTAGAGCGCGAGGGAGCGCACGAAGTCGAGGTTGGCCGGCGAGGTCAGGCCGATCGTCCGCCTGCCTCGGGCGCGCGACTGCGCGGCGAGCCCGATAGCTGTTTTGCTCGAGGCTGACAGCACGATGGTGGTGGCGGTGCCGAAGTAATCCTGGTCCTCGAGGTAGTCGTCGGCCAGGAAGGCGGTCAGGAAAAGGCCGCGCAGAAGCGCGTCGCGATCTTCGAAGTCGGCGCGGTGGTAAGGGTCCCGCTCGGTCGACTGAAAAAGCCGATAGATCGGCGCGTGGCCGTCGCGGTGGGGGCCCACGTCGCGGAAGCCCGCGGCGTGCGGAGCGGCGCTCAGGGTTACGCCGCTGGCCATCGGATACCAGCCGAAGTAGCGCCCGCCGACCCGGATCTCGGAGTTCCGAGACTCCACCACGTCGGCCCAGCCCATGGCGGGGATGCGGCCCCAGGGAGCCTCGGCCGGAAAGAAGCTCCAGTAGCCGAGCTGATCTCCCACCAGGGCGTAGGTGATGTTGTTGGCGCTCAGCGCGAAGCGGTCGATGGCCAGGCGGATCTGCCCGTCCTCGAGCCTTGCCGCCGGGTCCTCGGCGATGCGCGTGACGGCGTGGTCCCGTCGGTCGATCTCGAAGGTTCGGCGGCGCTCCGTGTCGGTATCCATATCCATGCTGAGATTTTATGTCGACGCGGGTCCTTCGGGTCGAGACCGGGCGGGTGGCCGCGCGGCGCCGGGCGTTCGGCGCCGCGGCAACCTCAGCGGCCCTCGCGCACCACGCGAAGGCCGATCATCCGCGGGTCGGGAGGCTGCTTTGAGCCGGCGGGCCGCTCGGCGCTGCCGCCGATCGCCTCGGCTTTGCCGTCGCCGCCGGTGGCCCACTCGGCGACGTTGCCTCCGAGGTCGAAGAACCTCGGCCCCTGGGGATCGCCCGGCGCGGTGGCCGAATCGCTCGAGCCGACGGCCTTGAGCAGCCGGGCGGGATCGCCCAGGCGCCGCTCGATCGACTCGAGATCGTCCGGGTTCGGCTCGGCGCCGCCGAGCCAGGCCGTGAGGGTGTTGCCAGCCCCGGAGCCTCGGCCCGCCAGGGCCTTGGCCTCTTTGAGGGTCGGGAGGCGCCAGGCCTGACCGGTTTTCTCGGCGAGCCAGCGGGCGTAGTCGCGGGCCTGCTCGAAGCTCACCCCGGCGATCGGCAGGTCGGCGTCTCCCAAATCGCCGGATACCGGCGAGGCGGTGGTCGCCTCGAGGTAGGAGCGCCACTGGAGGCGCGTGACCTCGAATCGGCCGACCCACAGGTCCTCGCCCGCGCCGGCGCCGAACGACAGCACCTCCGGAATCAGGGCCTCGCCGTCGCGGGAGCCGTAGCCGTCCGCCGTGCGGTCCGCCTTCGAGGTCTCGAGGAGGGCCGCCAGAGGCGAGCCTTCGGGAACCGTGAAGTCGGGCTCTACCCGGGTCTCGAAGAGGTAGCGGTCGAACCAGGCGAGGTCCTCCTCGACCTTGCGCCGCTGGTGAACGAGCTGGCGCAGGCCGTGGAGCTCCCCGGGATAGAGCAGCAGGCGCACGTCGGCTTTGCCGACCTGCTGCATCACTCGGAAGATCGACCAGCTTTGGTGGGGCGGAACGTTGCGGTCCTCGGTGCCGGTATGCACGAGGCTCGGGGTGGTGACCTCGGGCAGCCGGAAGAAGGGTGACTTCTCGATGTAGTGGTCCAGCCGCTCCCAGGGCGGGCCGCCGAAGTAGTAGTTGTCGAACGAGGCGCCGAAGTCCACGTTGGCCCAATCGCTGATCCACTCGACGTCGGCAGCGCCGATGATCGCGGCCCGGTAGCGGTCGGTGACCGTGATCAATTTGGCGGACAGGATGCCGCCGTTCGACCAGCCGGAGGTGGCGAGGCGGTCGGGGTCCACCAGGCCCTTCTCGATCAGCATGTCGACGCCGGATTCGATGTCGGGAATTTCCAGCTCGTAGTAGCGCTCGCGGATCGACGCCGCCCAGTCGAGCCCGTAGTTGCCCGAGCCGTGGTAGTTGACCCGCAGCACGAAGGCGCCGCGGTCGCGCCACAGGGGAATCGGCCGCGACCAGCTGGCGCTCCAGGAGTCGCGGTCATAGCCGGTGGGACCGCCGTGGATCTGCAGGATGAGGGGGTATCGCGTGCCCTCCTCGTAGCGGTAGGGGTAGAGAAGAACGCCGTCGACGTCGTCGCCCTCGGCACCGGTCCAGGTGACGATCTCGGTACGGCCGGAGGGCCTGTTCTCGAAGCTCGGGTTGAGCCGGCCCAGGCGCCGGGCCGAGCTCAGCTGGAGAGCAGAGCCTGTGCCCGAGATCTCCGTGACAAAGAGCTGGGTCGGCCGATCGCCGGTGGAGTGCAGGTAGAGCGCGCGGCTGCCGTCGGCCGAGACCGTCAGGCGGTCGATGTGGAGGCCGTGTTCGCCGCCGAGCACCGCGGGCTCGGAGTCTGGGCGCAGGAGCGCCGGCAGGAAGCGAGGCCCGTCGGCCATGAGGCTGAAGACGCCGCGTTCGGCGGGATGGACGCCGCCGACGCCCGCCAGCCCGCGGGACCAGGACGCGCCGTAGGGGGTGGAGGAGCCGGTCTCGGGGTCGTAGCGGAACAGCCGGTTCACGGTCGCGTTCAGGTAGATCGGGTGGTCGGACTCGAGGGCCGTGTAGAAAAGGCCTTCCTTCGTCCAGCGCAGGCTCGCCACCGGCACGTTCTCGAGAATCTCCTGGCGCTCGCCGCTGGCAAGATCCACGAGGAAGGTCTTGGGCCGCACCTTGGCGTCGAAGGCGTAGGACAGGCTGGTGGAGGCAGTGATCGCGGCCCGCTGCCCGTCGGCCGAAACCGCCACCTGCTCGATGCGGTCGTCGTCGCGGGTGAGTCGCTTCGAGCGGCCCTCGAGGTCGACCTCAAAAAGCCTGATGGGCGCAGCGTCCCGCGGATCCTCGACGGCCGTCGAGGTGTCCTTGAGCTTCTTGATGTGCCTTGCCCGGGCGTCGGGGTCCTCGGCGCGGCTGATCAGCAGCCGGGCGTCGTCTCTCCAGGCCATGGCGAGAACAGGGGTCTTAAAGCGCGTGAGCGGATAGGCCTCGCCACCCTCGAGGGGCAGCACCCACACCTGGGATCCCTTGAGGTCGCCGGCGCTCTTGAGGCTGGGCAGGCCCGCGAGTCCCGGAGCGCCAGTCTGCTCACGGGAGGAGAGAAAGGCGAGGTGGCGCTCGTCGGGAGAGAGCGCGAGGCCGCTCGGCAGATCGGCTCCGCGGGTCAGCTGAACGGGCTCGGCTGCCGAGTCCTTATCTCCGAGTCGGGCCATGAAGATATGCCCCACCTTCTTGGGCCCTTTCTCCCCGTCATCGCCGCTGACTTCCTGCCAGGACGTCTTGACCCACAGGGCCAGGTCGCCAGCTCGCGAGAGGTGCATTTCGGAGACCTCCTCGCTGAGCAGAAGGTCGTCCACCGTCCAGGGCTCGACCCGGATTTCGGGCGAGGCGGGGAGGGCGCCTGAGTGGGAGGAGGCAGCGGCCGGGGTGCCGAGAAGGGCGAGGCCGCTCAACGCGAGCAGATAGAAGGCGCGAAGCATGAAGTTCTCCGTCGAGGGGAGGCAGAAAGGAGGCTGGCGAACACCGGGATTTCTACGTGAACTTCGGGCCCGTGGCTATCACCCGGATGTCACTAAGACGTCAGAAAGCGGGCGCCGGGCCGCCGGCGCGAGGCCCGGGGGCGCTAGCGCAGCTGGGGTCGCTCGACCGGCTCGTAGCGCGCCGCGGCCTTCCCGGGGCGCGGCTGTCTGGCCACCCGCACCCGGCCCGCGTCCTCGTCGTGTTCTGCCGCTCGCTGAATGCCGCCCAGCATGCCGCTGAAGACGATGCCGTGGAAGGGCAGAACCGCCACCCAGTAGAGCAGGCCGAGAAGTCCCCGAGGCCGAAAGCGCGCCGTTTGGATGAGCAGCGTTTGACCGTCGGCGGTGGGCTCGAGGGTAAAGGCGAGCAGCGCCTCGCCGGGCAGCTTCATCTCGGCGCGCAGGGCGAGGCGGCGATCCTGGGCGATATCCGTGACGCGCCAGAAGTCGAGGGCGTCGCCGTAGCCGAGGCGCTCCGGGTCGCGGCGCCCGCGGCGCAGGCCCGGGCCGCCGGCCATCTGGTCGAGGAAGCCGCGCAGGCGCCACAGATAGTCCGCCGCGTACCAGCCGTTGCCGCCGCCGATTCGGCACACCGCCCAAAAGACCCGGCCCGGGCTGGCGTCGACCTTTTGCTCCCGGCGGTCGACGAAGGTGGTGCCGCCGGCCCAGTCCGGGTCGCCGGGCACCGAGCCAGCGTCGGTCCAGGAGGTCTTGATCGCGCGCTTGGCGGTGTTGCCGAGGGCTCGCCAGATAGCCTCGCGCACGCCCATCAGCTCGATCGGCACCAGCTGCTCGATATCTCGGTTGCGCATCACCACCCTGTTGCGCAGGCCCTCGGCGAGGGGGCGCGCGATTTCCTTCGACAGGGGGGTGACGAAGTGGATCCAGTGGGAGCTCAGGCTCGGCGTGAGAACCGGCACCGGCAGGATGATGCGGCGCCTCAGGCCGCGCTCCTCGGCCATGATGTGCATCATTTCGAGGTAGGTCAGAACGTCGCTGCCGCCGATATCGAGGGTTCTGCCCGCGGTTTCCGGCACCTCCAGGCAGCCGATCAGGTAATCGAGCACGTTGCGGATCGATATTGGCTGGCACTCTGTTTTGACCCACCGCGGGGTGACCATCGCCGGCAGGCGCTCGACCAGGTAGCGCAGGATCTCGAAGGACGCCGAGCCCGAGCCGATGATCATGGCCGCGCGCAGCACCGTGACCGACACGCCCGGCTGGGCGAGGGCCTTCTCGACCTCGCGCCGGGAGGTCAGGTGCTCGGAGAGGTCCTCGCCGGTTTCTCCCAGCCCGCCCAGGTAAAGAATGCGCTCGATTCCGGCGCGCTTGGCGGCGCACGCGAAGGTCTCGGCCAGCCGGCGATCTCGCTCGGCGTATTCCGGACCCGCCGCAACCATGGAGTGAATCAGGTAATAGGCGATGCGGCAGCCCTCAAGGGCGGCCACAAGCTCCTCCTCGTTGGCGGCGTCGCCCTGAACGATCTCGACCTTGGGGTGCTCGTTCCAGGGCCTCGCCTGGAGCTTGCGCGGCGAGCGCACCAGGCAGCGCACGGCGTAGCCCGCATCGAGCAGGCGGGGCACCAGGCGGCCGCCGACGTAGCCGGTGGCGCCGGTGACGAGGATGGGGGCGGGTTCAGCTCCGCTCGGCTGGTGCGGCTCGGCGTGGGCTTGGGCGGTCGGGCTCGTGCTTTGGCTCTCTCCCTGCATGCCCGAGGCTTCGCCGCGGCGGGGCCGCGGGATTCAGAGCGCCTCGAAGCCGCGGGTTTTGAGGCCCGCGAAATTCGAGGTCCGTGAAATTCAAGGCACCGCGAAATTTCAGGCGCCGCGGCGCGCAGGCTCGGTTTCTCTAGCGCACGAAGACCGTCTTGACGTTCACGAACTCGCGGATTCCGTAGGCCGAAAGCTCTCGGCCGTAGCCGCTCTGGCCGATGCCCCCGAACGGCAGGCGCGGGTCTGAGCGCACGAAGTCGTTGACGAAGCAGCAGCCGGCCTCGAGCCTCTCGGCCGCGATTCGGCGCCCCCGCTCGGCGTCGCGGGTGAAGACCGCCGCCCCCAAACCGAAGCTCGTATCGTTGGCCAACCTCAGGGCGTCCTCCTCGTCGCGAGCGATGAGAATCGACGCCACGGGCCCGAAAAGCTCTTCCTCGTAGGCCGGCATGCCGGGCGCGACGTCGGTGAGCACGGTGGCGGGGTAGAAGGCCCCGGGTCCCTCGGGAACCTCGCCGCCGAGCAGAAGCGCGGCACCGCGCTCGATGCTCTTTGCCACCTGGCGATCGAGCGCATCGCGCAGATCGCGCCTCGCCTGCGGGCCTATATCGGTCGCGGGATCGGCGGGGTCTCCGAGGCGTTTGGCGCGCATGTGCTCGAGCACCAGGGCCTCGAACTCCCGGCGACGGCTCGAGACCACGATGAACCTTTTGGCGGCGATGCAGCTCTGGCCGGAGTTGATCAGCCTCGAGTCCACGCACGTCTTGGCCGCGTGGGCGAGGTCGGCGTCGTCGAGCACCACGTAGGGGTCGCTGCCGCCCAGCTCGAGCACGCTCTTCTTGAGCTGCTCGCCGGCCTTGGCGGCCACCGCCCGCCCGGCGGCGCCGCTGCCCGTGAGGGTGACGGCGCGCACTCTGGGGTCCTCGAGAAGCGAGGCCACGGCCCGCTCCTCGACCCGCAGCGCCCGGAAGAGATGCTCGGGGAAGCCCGCCTGGCGCAGGATCCCTTCGATCTCGAGGGCGCAGCCCATGACGTTGGGAGCGTGCTTGAGAAGAGCGCCGTTGCCCGCCATGAGGGTCGGAGCGGCAAAGCGAAAAACCTGCCAGAGCGGGAAGTTCCAGGGCATCACCGCCAGGACGACGCCGAGGGGCCGGAAGCTCACAAAGCTCTCGCCGGCGTCCGAGGCGAGGGGCTCTTCGGCGAGGAAGTCCGCGCCGCGATCGG